>JAVHSF010000274.1:0-16051 GCA_036172035.1 Gallionella sp.
TTATGGTGGCTTCATCGGTGCAAGCGGTGATTGCACAACGCCTGTTACGTAGAGTTTGCGAGAGCTGCATTGAAGTGCACACGCCGAATGCGCAAGAGCGTGAATGGCTGCGTGTCGAAGGAGTCACGGCGGAGCAATTGGGCGACTTGAAGCATGGGCATGGTTGCTCACATTGCAACGGTACGGGCTACCACGGTCGCATGGGGGTGTATGAAATGCTGGAAATGAGTAAAGAGATGGTCGAAGCCGCCGCACACGATAGCGTCAATCACTTCATGCAAGTGGCGGCACAACACATGCGCGGCAAGACCTTACTCGATCACGCCATCGCGCAAATGTTGCGGGGACACACCACGGTGGCGGAAGTCATGCGCATCAGCAACCAGGTTGAAGACTGATTATGGCCGTATATGCTTATAAGGGACGCAATGCGCGCGGCGATTTAGTCGAGGGCACGTTAGATGGCGATGATAGCGGGGCGATTGCCGATCAAATGTTGAATATGGGCGTGACTCCTACCGAGATTAAACCGCAGCTGGGCATGAGTGGCTCAGGGGGCGCGTCGCGCACCGATTGGCTGAAGCGCGCGTTAACCGAAAAGCCCGTTTCCACAATGGATGTGATGCTGTTTAGTCGCCAGATGTTTACGTTGCTGAAATCAGGCGTGCCCATTTTGCGCGCCTTGGCGGGCTTGCAAGAATCTACCCAGAACCCCACTTTTTCCGCGCTACTCCTCGATTTGCGCGAGAGTTTGGATAGTGGCCGCGAATTGAGCACCGCGTTACGGCGGCATCCCAAAGTATTTTCACCGTTCTACGTCAGCATGGTGCAAGTCGGCGAAATGACCGGGATGCTCGATCAGACGTTTATGCGCCTGTATGAGTACTTGGATTTCGAGCGCGATATGCGTGAGCGCATCACCACCGCCATGCGTTACCCGATGTTTGTGGTAATCGCCATGGCAATTGCCATTATCATCATTAATTTGTTTGTTATTCCCGCCTTCGCCAAAGTCTATGCAGGCTTTCATGCAGAACTCCCCACAATTACCAAGCTGTTGCTTGGTTTTTCACACTTTATGGTGGACTACTGGGCGTTGATGTTAGCCATCGTCATCGGCATGGGCATGATGTTTCGTTATTACATCAACACCATAGACGGACGTTATAACTGGGACAAATACAAGCTCCGCCTGCCGATTGTTGGGCCGATTATTCTTAAAGCCACCTTGTCACGTTTCGCCCGCAGTATGGCGTTGTCCTTCAAGAGTGGTATGCCGATTTTGCAAGGCATGAACGTGGTGGGCATGGTGGTAGATAACGAATTTATGCGCACTCGTATCGAGCAAATGCGCGATGGCATTGAGCGGGGCGAAAGCATTTTGCGCACGGCAGTCGCCTCTGGCGTATTCAACCCCGTGGTGCTGCAAATGATCGCGGTCGGTGAAGAAACTGGTGATATGGATGGTTTGATGTTTGAGGTGGCTGAAATGTACGAGCGTGAAGTCAAATACGAAGTAGCAACACTCAGCTCCAAAATCGAGCCGATCTTAATCGTTTGCCTCGGTGCGCTGGTGCTGGTGCTGGCACTTGGGGTGTTTCTGCCGATGTGGGATTTGGGCAAAGCGGCGATGCACAAATGATTACCCGCCTGTCCAGTCCTACACGCCATTTGCGCTTAATGCCGCGCTGCCGAGCCCAAGGGTTCACCCTGATCGAGCTTGTCGTGGCCATCATCATCATTATGATTATGATGGCGATTTTGCTCAATCGAGTGCGTTATTACCAAGAGCAAGCGGAAAAAACTGCCATGGAAGAAGTGGCTGGCGCGTTGCAAAGTGCCTTGCTGCTGCAATATGGGCAACTTCTGACCCGAGGGCAAGCCAGTGATATTGCCGCCCTCGTGAGCGACAACCCAATGAGCTGGTTGCAAAAAAGACCGCGTACTTATGTGGGAGAGTTTTTTGACCCCTTGCCCAATAGCGTCGTGGACGGGAGTTGGTTATTTGATCTCAAGTCGCGTGATCTCATCTACATTCCGCGCAATCACGACAACCTGCGTCCCAACAAAGAGGGTAAAACGTGGATACGCTTTCACGTCACAACCCATTACGAAACCTCACGCCTGCCTTCGCTGCAAGATGCGCCGCCGACCTTAACGGGCATATTGTTTGAACCTGTCGAACCATATGTTTGGTTTTAGAGCAATGCAGTTTTATCCAAGATTACTCATGCGACTGTAGGAGCTCGATTTATCGAGCGATGCCGTCAAAAATCGCGCGATAAATCGAGCTCCTACAAGTTGGCGTGCTATCAAATAGATGATTGAGTTTTGAGGTGAGCAATGAATACATTGAGCAATGAACTTTTTTTATGGCAAAGCCTAGCGATTTTTTTACTGTTATGGGCAATGTTGGGTGTTGTGGTGGCGGTGTTGTTAATTACCCAGTCCGATTGGTTGGTGCGCATTAACCGCTGGGCTAATCGCTGGGTGTCTACACGCGGATTGGGGATATTGATGGATCACAGCATCAGCCTCGAGCATTGGTTCTATCAGCACCATCGCGTGTTTGGGGGCGCAGTGGTGGCAGGTGCGCTGTGCTTGTTTGTCTATTTCAGTGCTTTTTTTGATAAAACGGCAGCATTGCGTGATTGGGGACGGCATTACTCCCCGCAATTCGTCGAGGCTGGGTTGGATGCCTTGGTGTTGAGTGTGTTTTGTGGTGCAGCTTTAGCCCTGATTGTGGGGGTGTTTTTGTGGTTGCGCCCAAGCTTGCTGCGCGGCATGGAAGGGCGAGCCAATCAATGGGTGTCGCTGCGCCACTTCACCAAACCCTTGGATACGCAGCATGGCAACCTAGATCAATTCGTGTTACGTCACGCTCGGCGGATGGGATGGATGCTGTTGCTCGGTAGCCTCAGCTTGCTCGCCTTGCTAATTAAAATCGCGTTGTGAGATGCCGCCCTGCCAGTAACGCTAGTCCTTTAGTCTGGGCAAACCTAAAGGCATCCTGAATCGGCCTTTCTTCAATATATTGATTCGATGTGTTGCCGCGATTTTTCGTTTGCGCCCACGCTTGCTGAGGATTTTGCAGCGATTGCTACGCTGACCGTTTATCCCGTCGGATAAATGGCGGTTGTGGGTGCAGCGTTTTTAACTTATATTTCGCTCCGTCGAATAACCCCTCGTTGCGACAAGGGGTTATTCTGACACCGATGTTTAACTATAACTGAGGCTGCGGCCTCGCAACTTTTAGGAGAATCACAATGCAAAAACAAGCAGGTTTTACACTGATCGAATTGGTGATGGTGATTGTTATTTTGGGGATTTTGGCGGCAACTGCGTTGCCAAAGTTTGTTAATTTGTCGGCAGATGCAAAAGATGCAGCGTTGGACGGCGTGGCTGGAGCTTTGTCATCTGGTAACACGATTAATTATGGGGCTCGAAGTGTAAGCAGTGTAAATGGCATTGCAGTTGCTAATTGCAGTAACGCAACGGCATTCATAGATCCAGCTTTGGCGGCTGCTGATTACACAATTACAGCCGCTGCAATTACGGCTAATTCAACTGTTGCCTGTACATTAACACCAACTGCGGCGAAGAAAGGTAACAAGGCTTCCACTACATTTACCGTAACAGGCATTAACTAAAATAAGTGATAAAAAGGGGGGCTTGAATTAAAAACAGTTTCCCCTTCATAATTAGTGTATTGAGGTTTCGGTACGTAAATTGAACAAAGGAGGCTGCGGTCTCCCTTGTTTTTCTGATGTTGTTGTGCAAAATTGTGATGCCAACATGCAAAATTTAGGCGTGTCTGTTTGAAAGCTATGGATACAAAATTGCGCTCCCTTTCGCTGGCGTTGTCGCATTGCTTATGCAATGTCGAGGTGCGTGCGCATCCAGTGAGCGCACGTTTGCCCAGCCAGCGTGGTTTTACGATGGTGGAGCTGGTGATGACGATTGTGATCCTCGGCATTATTTCGGCAGTGGCTGTGCCACGATTTTTTGATAATAACGTGTTTCAATCGCGCGGTTTTGCCGATCAGGTCAAGGCTACGCTGCGCTATGCGCAAAAAGCCGCCATTGCGCAACATCGCTTTGTCTGCGTGAGTATCGCCGCCAATGCCGTGACGTTGAGCCAAGGCGCAACCTCCGCGTGCGGTGGGGCGTTAGCAGGTTATGCGCCAGTCACTGCGCCCAGTGGGGTGACGGTGGGGGCGGTTACTTTTAGTTTTGATGAGCTGGGTAGATACAGATCCAGTGCGGCGCAGAGCATCGCCGTGAGTGGTAATGCCGCGCTCATCGTGGAAGCTGAGACGGGCTATGTGCATTAAATGCTGTTGCCGAATGCAGCGCGGCTCAAGTTTGATTGAGCTGATTATGTTTATCGTTATTGTCAGCGTGGCGTTGGCGGGTATTTTGTTGGTCATGAACACCACCACCCAAGGCAGTGCCGATCCGTTGTTGCGCAAACAAGCCTTGGCAGCGGCGTATTCTTTATTGGAAGAGGTTGAGTTACAGGATTTTATTGCTGCGTCGGGCGTGACAACTGCTGTCACGCAAGCGAATCGTGCTTCCGCAACCCATATTGTGAATAATTACAACGGCTTCGCGACTTCGGGTGTTTTTGCGATGACTGATGCCGCCTCTGCCTCTGCGGTGTTGCCCAATTACAACGTCAGTGTGACGGTTGCACCTGCTGCGTTGGGGACAATCGCCGCAGGCAGTGCGGTGCAAATTGATGTGACGGTAAGCGCGTCGAATGGCGAAGCGATCACTGCAACGGGTTATCGGGCGGCATACTGATGTGCGATAACCACACTCAATCAGGCGGAACTTTCACCCGTGGTTTTTGGCAAGCGCAGGGCGGACAGCGTCGAGTCGCGCCCAATTTATGCCGCGCGCGTGGTTTCACCTTGGTCGAAATCATTATGGTGATTGTCATAACAGGCATCATCGGCAGTATGGTGGCGGTGTTCTTGAAAGCACCGATTCAACAATATATGGATGTGTCGCGGCGCGCCGAGTTGACGGACATTGCGGATACCGCGTTGTACCGCTTGGCGAGTGACATCAGCACCGCCGTACCCAATAGCGTGCGTCCTGTCGGTATGGGGCTGAGTTATATCGAATTTTTGCCTACCCGAGATGGGGGGCGTTATCGTGCCAATCAAGATTTGAGCGGTGCTTCGGCGGTTGGCGATGTGTTGGATTTTAGAATGGCCGATGGTCGCTTTGACATCATCGGTGCGCCGATAACCTTTACGGTGGGTGATTACTTGGTGCTGGGGAGCACGCAGTCAGGCGGGGTGCCTGCGTATGACCTGTCTGCTTCAGGGGTGTTGCGCGCGTATACGGGCATTGCGGGGGCGCAAAGTGCGGTGATGATGACTGCCACGCAATATCCCACTTTTGCGCAACTTTCCTCGCAGCGTTTTGATGTGGTGGATGGTGCGCAAGGTGCAGTGACTTTCGCTTGTGAAGGAACTTTGCATGCGCTGGATGCCAGCGGTAACGGGCAAGGGCAATTGGTGAAACATTGGGCTTATCCTATTACGGCAATACAGACCGTCCCCGCTGCATTGGCCGGCAGTCGTGCGCTGTTGGCGACTAACGTGAGTGCCTGCGCGATAGATTACGATACTAGTAGTCAACGCATGGGCTTGCTGGGGGTGCATTTGACCATTAGCCAAGGCAATGAAAGTGTTAGCCTATATCATGAAATTCATGTCAACAACATCCCATGAACTTTAATCTCTTAATCGGCACGGCACTCATGCCGCAACAGGTGCGGTGCGGGGAGCTGGGTAAAAAATCTCGGCAGCGCGGTTTTAGTTTGGTCTCGGCCATATTTTTGCTGGTGGTGATTGCCGCACTGGGTGTGTTTGCGGTGACGCTGTCTACCACGCAACACCAGACGCAGACCATGGAAGTGATGGGCGCGCGGGGCTATCAAGCTGCCTTGGCAGGCGTGGAATGGGCAGCGTTCAATGTAAGTCAGCAACCTGTGAGTGCGGCTGCGCCGTGGGCAGGCTGTGCGCCCGCACAAAGCGTGACGGTCGCGGGCAACTTGGCCGCATTTTCGCCTGTGACGGTTAATTGCGTGGCAAGCTCGGCGGTGGAAAGCACCACGACAATCTGGCTATACGATGTTTCGGCGGTGGCAGTCACGGGGGGGGCTCCAGGCGATGCGAATTATGTCGAGCAACGGGCAATTGCCAAGCTGGCTAGGTAATGTGTCTGAGCTTTTGGCTATGACAAGGTAAGCGGTTAGAATTCGCCCCGTCATTTTTGTGCGGCTAGGCGGAGAGAGAGTGGGGGGCGGCACGAGGGTGTGCCGTGCTTAAAATTGCATGAGCGCAGAAAATCTGGGAGGAAATGATGATTAGCAAGCGAATGAAAATGGCAGCGTTGGGTTGGATGGGGCTGTTAGTAATGGGTGGTGTGCAAGCAGCCGTATGTACGGTGAATAATGGCTTGATTGCGCCCTCCAATGCCAATATCCAATTGAATGGCGTGGCAGGGGTGCCTGGCTTGGTGATTGGGGTGGGTGAACCTAACTGTCAAACTAACAACTGCAATCTAAATCAAAATATTGGCGTGGCTTACGTCAACGGGGTGGCGGCGACCCTGCCAGCGAACACTAGCCAACTCAATGCAGTTAGTGTGGCGAGCACCAATTACGCGGTGGCGGTGGGCGAAAATAAAAATAATATGCCCGTCGCGCTAGTGCAGTTCAACGGGACGACTTGGACGACCATGCCGACAACGGGTACGCCCCCCACGCAGGATGTGTATGGGGTGAAGACTTACGGCCAAAATCAGACTTATGCCGTCGGAAATGATGGTATGTTTTTTTTCAACGGCACCACCTGGAGTCAGCAACTTGCCATCCGCATAGTGCCTAAAGTGGGTGGGCAGACAGCGGGTAAGTTCGTGGGCATGTGGGGCAATGCGACGACTGTCTACGCACTGGCAGACAATGGCGCGCTGTATAGTAAAGCCGCTGCAACACCCCCGACTGCTTGGACTAAAGCACCCAATCCACCTGCCGCGTTGAACAATGCAAATTTCAACGGCATTACGGGCGATGCCTCAGGCAATATCTATATCACTGGGCAAGACAATAACAACAATGGTTTTGTGTATCAGTTCAATCCCGTGAGTAATACTTGGACTAATCTGATTACGACCGCGACTAAATTTGATATGCAAGCGATTGCGATCAATCCCGTGAATGGTGCGATTACGGCGGCTGGTGACAAAGGTGCACAACTGGTTTCAGGTGCCAATGGTGCAGGACCTTGGACGCAAACTGCGCCAGTGAATATAGTGAATAACATTAATGGCGTGTATATCGACCCGAATGGTACGACCTACTTGGCAGGGCAAACGGCGGCTGGTTGCACGCTTCCCGTCACCGGGCCAGACCATATTTTGATTCAGCATACAGGGAGCGGGCTGACGTGCTCTCCTTCAACAATCACCTTGCGCGCCTGCGCTCAAAGCGCGGCCGCCGATCCAAGCTGCGCTAACTTATATACGGGCGGCGGGGTGACGGTTACGCCAGCACCAAGCGGTGTTGCGGTCACGATTGGGGTATCGGGCATTGCGACGACTACAGTGCAACAAGCGACGGCAGGGGCAGCTACGTTGTCCGCAACGGCGAATCCCGCCGCTGTGGCTGCCGCCACCTGTTTGAATACCATCACGAATACAGCCAGTTGCGCGATGACGTTCAGTAATTCAGGTTTCGTGGTTACTGTACCGAACCATACCTCTTGCACCAATGCCACTGCGACGATCAAAGCCGTACAAACGGGCGGAACAGGGCGTTGTGTGCCTGCCTATCAGAATGTGACGCAGCCTGTGAATCTGAGTTTTGCTTACACCAATCCAGCCAGCGGTACACAGCCGATCAATGTATTGTCAGGCTCTAACCTCGCTACGATTACAACCGCAGCAACAACCCATCAATTGCCTTTTGATGCTAACGGCACGGCGACCTTAGGCTTGAGTTACGCCGATGCAGGGCAGCTGACTTTGACGGCCAATGGCACGGCTCCCACAGGGGCAGCAATGACAGGGAACAGTGCATTTATTGCTGCGCCCGCCAGCTTTGCTTTCAGTGGTATTCCTGCCGCACCCCTGACGGCGGGACTGGCATTTAACGCTAGCGTGAGCGCGATGAATGCGTGCGCTACCCCCGCCGTTACGCCCAATTTTAACGGCACGGTGACGCTGACCTCTACGAATCCCCTGCCCGCACTGGGAAATGCCACGGCAATCAACCAAGCGGCGGCGGCATTTACCAATGGGGTATCCAACAATGCCCTGATTTGGAATGAAGTTGGCACGATTGCGCTGAATGCCAGCATGAGTGCTTATTTGGGGTGGGCGTTGCCTGCCGCAGTGACTGCTACACCAGCCAATGTGGGGCGTTTTCATCCGGCCTATTTTGCGACGACTACCTCCCCTGCCTGCGGCACGTTCACCTACGCAGGTTCAACGACCCCCGCCAAAGCAGGGCAGCCGTTCAGCGTGACCGCCACCGCTTATTCGGCATCGGGCAATGTGACCCAAAACTATGCGGATGCAAATGCTTATCTGACTACGCTTTCCAATGCAGGGGCTGCGACAGGCTTTGCCGCAAATACCATCGCAGCGGCAAATTTTGTGGCAGGGGTGGGCACGGCCAGTGCGGTAACCTATGCCGTTGTTACGCCACAAACAGTGCCGTTAACGTTGAAGCTGCGCGCCACCGATGCGGATACCCCCCCCCCAGTCAGTTCGGTGGGGCATGACGCGACAATGGCGGTGAGCAGCGGTCGCGTTGTGTTGAGTAATGCTTATGGCTCCGAATTGATGGATATGTCTGTGCCGTTGAGCGCGCAATACTACACAGCGCAAGGTTGGCAATTGAATGCGGCGGATAGCTGCACTGCGGTGACTTTGCCAGCTTTAACCTTGCAACCCAGCCATGCGGTGGTGGTGAAGACGTTTAACTCGCCTTTGGTGAATGGGCAGGGAAATTTAGTGCTAACCCAATCCAATGCCAGTGGTTATGTGGATATTGCACCCAGCGTTGATTCTTGGCTGCAATATACATGGAGTGGCTCAGTGCTAAGTAACCCAACCGCTCGGGCGACTTTCGGGGTCTATGCAGGCAGTCAAACCTTTATCTATCGCGGACGGCGCGGACGCTAATGGTGAAATCAGCTAGTGTGGTGTTGATTTATGCACGACATTAAAAAACGAATTGCTTATTCGGTCTGTAGGAGCGATGATTCATCGAATGATGGTGTAAGAAATCGCTCGATAAATCGTGCTCCTACAAAAATATTCTGATGAATGATTTAGGTTGAATCGGCATGTCCCAGATAAAAAAATTGACAACATGGGGTTGCTGCACTAACTTCAAGCTAATTATGGCAATCCCCTTTTTGAAATCCTTCATGCAAGCCAAAACCCGCAATGCGGGTTTTTTCGCTGTGGGTGTGGCGGCGCGGGGATTTTATTTGGTGCAAGTTACGCTGTCAGGCGCAATGCCCAAAGTCATTCGTTGTGAGTATCGTGAAACTGGCTCGGTGACCAGTGCTGAATTAGAGCATTTGCGCAAAGAGTTAGCGTTAGGTACGGAGGTTTGCACGACGTTACTCGCCCCTGGCGAATATCAAATCATGATGGTGGATGCGCCTAATGTGCCCGTGACCGAGTTAAAAACCGCCATACGCTGGAAAATCAAAGACGGGTTGAGTTACCACATCGAC
The DNA here is from genome assembly GCA_036172035.1 of Gallionella sp. GTDB lineage: Bacteria > Pseudomonadota > Gammaproteobacteria > Burkholderiales > Gallionellaceae > Gallionella. The sequence goes on from JAVHSF010000274.1 coordinate 9,771, forward strand.
GATGCAACCGTGGATGTATTGCAAATTCCTACGCATAAATATGGATCTGAGCGTGCGCAATCGCTGTATGCCATCGCAGCCCCTAACGAGACCATCCAAAAGCGGATCGCGCTGTTTGAATATACTAAGCTGGAATTAACCGTCATCGACATCTCCGAAACCGCGCAGCGCAATCTGGCTGCTTTGTTCGAGGAAAAAGATCGTGCCTTGGCACTGTTGAGCTTTGATGAAACAGGGGGCTTGCTCACTTTTACTGCGGGTGGAGAGTTGTATTTGTCGCGCCGTATTGAGATCAATGTTGGGCAGTTGCGCGATGCCAATGAGACTTTACGTGAACAATATCGTGATCGCGTGGAATTGGAATTGCAGCGTTCGCTGGATTACTTTGATCGTCAGTTTAATCATATCGCCATTAGTCGGGTGCTGGTGAGCGTGCCAGAGGATACCCAACTCCTCCCTTTCTTGGCGGGCTCGTTTGGTGTGCCCATAGATGCCATGCGGCTGTCTGAGGTTGTCGATATTAGTGCGGTTGCGGCATTGGCGGATGATGAATTTGTGATGCAAGTGTTGCCCACTTTGGGGGCGGCGTTGCGCGTCGAGACACGTGTGTTATGAGCCAACAGATCAATCTTTATAATCCCGTCTTCCTCAAGCGCGAGAAGCATTTTTCGCTGCTCACCATGTTGCAGGCAATGGGCTTGATTTTATTGGGTTCGTTGCTATTTTTTGCTTACGCTAAATATCAGGTGGCACACTTGGAGAAACAGTCGCTCGAAAGCACGCAGCGATTCAATGCGGAACAAGCGCGCTTGATGGCGTTGTCCAGCAAATTTTCCCCCGAACAAAGCAATAAGCGATTGCAAGATGAAGTACAGCAGCTGGAAAAACAGCTCAGCGAAGCCCAACAGTTGGTTGATACCTTACGTTCGGGGGCGGTCGGAAACACCAGCGGTTATTCCGAATACATGCGCGCTTTTGCGCGGCAAGTGCCAGCCAACCTGTGGCTAACAGGATTTAATGTGGTGGGTGATGGGGCGCAGATGAGTTTGCGTGGCGGGGTGACGGACCCCGCGTTGCTGCCTGTCTATATTCAGCAGCTGGGACGTGAGCGTGTCATGCAAGGCAAGAGTTTTTCTACCTTGCAAATGCGCCAACCCAACGTTGCTGCGCCAGCGACCGAACCGCTTCGTGCTGCGCCTTACCTTGAATTTGTTTTGCACTCCAGTGTTGTTAGCGAGGCGCAGCCATGAAGCAGTATTGGCAAGTGGCGCGCACTAAAATTGACGCCATGTCATTGCGTGAAAGAGTCATGATTTTTGTGGCACTGGCGTTTGTGTTGATCTCGGCGATCAATGCGTTTTTGTTAGATCCATTGTTGGCAAAACAGACGGCGATGTCTGCACAAGTGGTGCAACAACAAGAAAAAATGAAGGAGCTGCAAGCCTCGATGCAGCAATTGTTGCAGGCACAGCAAAACGATGCACATTCCCCTTTGCGCGCGCATATCGTTGAATTGAAAACGCAGTTGCAACAACAGGAAGATTATTTGCAGACTCGCCGTGACCGATTAGTCGAACCGAGCAAAATGGCCGAGTTGTTGCAGCAGGTGTTGAAGAATCACGGCAATTTGCAGTTGGTGGAGATTAAAACGCTACCACTGAGTTTGTTGATTGATCAGCCAGCCGCAAAAACTGGGGAGGTGCGCCACGAACAACAGATTTATAAGCATGGGGTGCAAATTAGTGTGCGCGGTGGCTATCTGCAATTACTGCGTTATTTGTCCAGCTTGGAGAAGCTGCCAACGCAAATGTTTTGGGGCGATGCTAGTTTGGTCGTCGACACCTATCCCGATGCGGTGCTGACATTGACCGTCTACACCTTGAGTTTGGATAAAACTTGGTTGACCGTATGACAATCACCACAATTTTCTTTGCCCAGCATTCATTTGGCTTCTTGGCTTCGTGGGCTGCTTGGGTGCAAGTTTGCGCACGGCGAATTAGCACTGCATGTCCAGTTATTAGGAACATGGCTTGGGCGGTTGCTCACCTGTTGCTTTTATCGTGCGTGTTTTCATTGGCACAAGCCGAGGAGTTGACTGATCCAACGCGTCCGCCTGTAAGCGTGTCTGCGCCTGTCGACGAGCCTGCTGCAATAAAGCCCGTGGGGTTGCAGTCCATCTTTATCAGTAAATCACGGCGCGCTGCCATTATTGATGGCGAGACGGTGGAGCTAGGAGAGAAACACGGCGCAGCCCAATTGATTGCCGTGAATGAAGGAAATGTTGTGCTGAGAGGTGCGCATGGACCGCAGGTATTAAGATTGTTTCCTGATGTGCGTATCCAACAACATCGTGTCGTTGATGCGCCAACCACTTCTCATCAGGCGGGCAACAAGCCACATCAAGCCAAGCGGATTGTGCACAGGGAGAAAAAATGACCAAGATTTTAGCAATGAGTGTATGTCTGGTGCTGTTAGCAGGTTGCGCCAACACGGGACGCAATCAAACCGTCGAGGCCATTAAGCAAGAGATGAATCAAGCTGCGCAAGCGAGTGTGCAACCAAGCAGCTCGGCGGCGGTAGATGATGCACTGTTACCTCCTCTCAATGCTGCCATGCCTAAGCTGGAAAACAAACCATTGGAGACTCGGTTTGATTTGGCGGTGAACGATACGCCAGTTAATCAGGTGTTTATGGCGATTGTGTCAGGTACGCGTTACAGCATGTTGTTGCACCCTGAGGTGGCGGGCAGCATTTCGTTGAATCTCAAAGATGTCACGGTCTTTGAGGCACTTGAAGCGGTGCGCGAAATGTATGGTTACGATTACAAAGTAGATGGCACGCATATTTATGTGCAACCGCTGACTTTGCAGACGCGGATTTTTCAAGTGAATTATCTGACGGGCAATCGTGCGGGCACTTCATCAGTGCGCGTCACCTCAAGTGCGTTGAGTGACAGCCCAGCGACTTCATCTACAGGGGGTGGAGCGGCGACGAACAGTAATCAAGGCACGACAATCGTGGGCGGCGGCGAGAATAATGCACTAAAGTTTGAGCGTGGCAGCGACAATAGCAGCAAAGTCACCACGACGACTTCCAGCGATTTTTGGGATGAGTTAAGTAAGGCGTTGCATGGCATCGTTGGCGAGGAGAAAGGGCGTAGTGTGGTCATTAGTCCTATGTCTGGGGTGATTGTGATTCGTGCTTTGCCTAATGAGTTAAAAAATGTCACTGCCTATCTCAAGGCATCGCAAATTTCCATCGAACGCCAAGTGATTCTGGAGGCAAAAATCGTCGAAGTGCAATTGAGCGATGGTTATCAGTCGGGGGTGAATTGGGGCGCGTTTAAGAATAGTCCCAACAGCTCAACTTCGCTTGGACAAATAGGTGGCGGGGCATTGCTCAATCCTCGTGTGGCTGGCGTGCCTGCATTGATCGGGGGAGGCGGAACATTGACGGCCATTCCAGGTGGGAACTTGGTAAATGCTGCTACCGCTACTGGGGGTGCGCTATTCGGTTTGGCTTTTCAGACCAGTAACTTTTCGGCTTTGTTAAGTTTCCTTGAGTCACAAGGTAATGTACATGTGTTGTCCAGTCCTCGTATTGCTACTTTGAATAACCAGAAGGCTGTGTTGAAAGTGGGGACAGATGAGTTTTTTGTCACTGAGATTTCAGGCGGGACGCAAGCCACTTTGAATGTGGCCGGGACTGCGCCGACGGTAAAAGTTCAGCCGTTCTTTTCGGGCATTGCCTTGGATGTCACCCCGCGCATTGACCAGAACAACGAGATTATCTTGCATGTGCATCCCTCCGTTAGTTCAGTCACGACTGTGACAAAAACGCTGAATCTGGGCACGGGAATTGGTACTTACAATCTTCCTTTAGCATCGAGTTCGGTGTCTGAAACAGACAGCATTGTGCGTGCCCACGATGGGCAGATCGTGGCTATCGGTGGGCTGATGCGCCAAGCCTCCAGTGGTAGCGAGTCGGGTTTGCCAGGGTTGCCCAAAGTCGCGTTTGGACAAACCAATAATACTCACGAAAAACGCGAACTGGTGATTCTGATCAAGCCAACAGTGGTCGATAACGACAAAGATTGGGCGGAAGATATTACGCATAGTCGTGATCGCGTTGAAAGCCTGTTAGCACAACCTGCGACACGGCATTAGGCACGGATGTATCTGCAACACTTCGGTCTGCGTGAGTTTCCTTTTGGTCTAACGCCCGATACCAGTTTTTTCTTTGCCTGTTCCAGCTATCAGGAAGCGTTAAACACCTTGCTGGTGGCGGCGCGCAACGGAGAGGGATTCATCAAAATTACGGGCGAGGTAGGCAATGGCAAAACGCTGTTGTGTCGAAAGTTCCTCGCTACGCTCAATCAAGGTGTGCACGCGACTACGCCTATCGGTACGCAAGATATGGCGACCGATGCCGTAGTGGGGCAACGCTTCATCACTGCCTATATTCCCAATCCTTATCTTGAACCGCAGACGCTACTCTTGGCGTTGGCGGAGGAATTGCGTGTACCCTTAGAAAAAGATGCCGATCAGCACCAGCTACTGCAAGGGCTTACCAAAGCGTTGTTGGATTGTGCCCGCCAAGGGAAGCGCGCCTTGCTGTGTCTGGACGAAGCGCAGGCTTTGCCGTTACAAAGTTTGGAAGTGTTGCGGTTGCTGACCAATTTGGAAACGGAAAAGCGCAAATTGTTGCAAGTGGTGCTGTTTGGACAACCGGAGTTGAATGCGCATTTGAGCCAGTATTCGATACGCCAATTACGTCAACGCATTAGTTTTCAATATGAATTAAAAGGCTTGCGCCGTGATGAATTGGATCGATATTTGCGTCATCGCTTAAGTGTGGCGGGATATACAGGCGAGACTTTGTTTGAGAAATCTGCTGTCAGTAAATTACATCGCGTGACCAAGGGTACGCCGCGCTTGGTCAACATTGTGGCGCATAAGGCCTTGATGTTAGCGTTTGGCGCAGGGCGACAGCAGGTCACCGCGCGTTATATTGCGCGAGCGGCTGCTGACACGCCCGAAGTGCAGCGCGATTGGGTCTCTGTGTTGCAAGGCGTTGTTGCGGGGCTGTCGCTGGCACTGTTGGCTATGGGTTGGTGGTTGAGATGAGTGTGATCAATGAGGTGTTGAACCAGTTAGAGCAGCGCGGCGCGCCTGTGGCAGGCGAACAGTCAATGGTGCGCTCTGTCCCTGTGCATCATCATCGTCGCACGTTTTGGCTAGCCGTCGCTTTGGCGGTTCTGCTGTTGGGTGGGGCTGTTGCATTGTGGCGAGTGGCAACGAAATTATCGCCACCAGCCGTTAAGTTAGACAGTGCTACAAAACCAACACCCAGTGTTGATGTGGTTGCAGAAGTCATCACGAGTGAGGCGCGGGGTCTTGCACTCCCTGCCTCACGGCTGAGCTTTGAGTTAAGTCATGTGCCCGCCGCTGCTACTGCGCCGAGCAGCGTGAGCAATGCGAATATAGAAGTGCCGCGCGCGCCTAACCCTGTGCTGCTTACCCATTCTGCGACCAGCGTGACACCCGCCTTGTCCAGTATGGGCGATCCGCCACTCAAGCAAATTAGCAGTGCACAGCGTGCCGATGCAGAATTTCGTAAGGCTGCGTCATTGATGCAACAAGGGCGCATCAATGACGCGCTGGCGGGTTATCGCGCTGCCTTGCAATTTGACCCCTCACATGCTGCGGCACGCCAAGCGTTGGTGGTTTTGTTGTTGGAAGCGAAGCGTGCCGATGAGGCCGAGCAAGTCTTGCAGGCTGGGCTTAAAGCACAGCCCGAAAATAGCGGTCTCGCCATGTTGTTAGCCCGTGTGCAAGTAGCGCGAGCCGATGTGGCGGCGGGATTACAGACCTTGTCTGAACGGTTGTCGTTCGCGGATAAAGATGCGGAATACCAAGCGTTTTATGCGGCGTTGTTACAACGTCAAAATCGTCACGCGGAAGCGTTACAGCATTATCAAGTGGCTTTGGCGTTGCAGCCGCATAAGGGGATTTGGCTGATGGGCTATGGCCTGTCATTGCAGGCACTGGCGCGAACTGCTGAGGCTAAAGTGTCCTTGCAACAAGCCTTGGAAACGCAGAGTCTTAGTCCTGCATTAGAGGCATTTGTACAACAAAAAATCAAAGCGTTGTGACTGGGCGCGTTGCGGCTGGCTGTGTTTACGGGCGGAGTGACATGCGCACTGTGGGCTCAGCCTGTTTCAAGGTGCGCGCAATCACCCACGCACTGACTTGATGCGCGCCTGCGTGCTGTACCGCTTG
>JAVHSF010000275.1:0-3479 GCA_036172035.1 Gallionella sp.
ACGGGCATGACGAGTTTCATCTTCAGGGGTGTCATCTTTGCCATGCCCGTTAGGCGAAGACCCTTGCGGTCTTGCGGTTGCCCTGGCGTGCGGTGACGTGTCGCCGCCTTGAACGCGCAGACCCGTTTGCACACGCCAAAAATCCGCAATGCAGGGTTGGTTCATTTCAGGACTCCTGATTTTGCGGTTTCGTCGTCGGTGATTTGCACGAAGACCTCTTCCAGTGTGGACTCCAGCGGGGTGAGCTGTTCCAGTTGCCAGCCTTGTTGCGCGGCCTGACCGAGCAGAATGCTGCCGGGATGGTCGTTCGCCGCGTGCAAGATGCGGAACTGGGTCGCGCTGAGTTGTTCGACCTTGCTGACCCCGGGCAGATTTTGCAGCTCGCTCAAGTCGGGCGGATTGCGCAGGGTGATGGTGAAGCCCGACACCTGCCCGTAATGCTGCATGTGTACGCTGGTGTCACCGTAAATCAGCTTGCCTTGCTGCATGATTTCCACGCGGTCGCAGACGTTTTTCACTTCGCCCAGCAGGTGCGTGGACAGAATCACGCTGCTGGTATCGCCCAGTTCGCGGATCAGACGGCGGATGTCGCGGATCTGCGCGGGGTCGAGGCCGACGGTGGGTTCGTCCAGCACGATCACGGCGGGGTGGTGGATGATGGCTTGCGCGATGCCCACGCGTTGTTGGTAACCTTTTGATAAGGTTGATATTATTTTGTTTTTGACGGATTCAAGCCCGCAGCGTTGCAGGGCTTGAGCGAGCGCCTCGGGAACTTCCACCGACTTCATGCCGCGCAGCCGCGCCGCAAAAGTCAGAAAATCCACCACGCTGAGTTCGCGGTACAGCGGCGGGGTTTCCGGCAGATAGCCGAGGTGCGCCTTGGCCTGCGTGGGGTTTTGCAGCAAGTTGATGCCGCAGATTTCGATTGCGCCGCCGTCCGGCAATAAACAGCCCGTCAGCATTTGCAGCGTGGTACTCTTGCCTGCGCCGTTGTGACCCAACAAGCCGAGTACTTCGCCGCGTTTGAGTTCCAGCGTAACGTCATGGATGACCTGCTGCTTACCGAAGCTGCGCGTCAGGTTGCGCGCAGCAAGTGTGATTTCAGGAGTGGCGTTCGACAAGGTTAAGTGGTGAGCGTAGTTGTGGACAGCCTCGAATATAACCTAATATGTGCGCCCGCATCAAAAGCTGTATGGACATGAACTCATTTAAATATCTGATTATCGCAACTTTGTTGTTCGCCGGTTGCGCGCAAACGCCCAGGCCTGTCGTATCGGCGCAGCCCGGGCAGGTTGCGCAGACCGTACCCGCGCCGGTCGTCGAACCTGCGCCCGTGCTGCCCAATATAGCGTTGAGCAACGCATTGCTGTACGAAATGCTGCTGACGGAATTCGCCAGTCAGCGCGGACATGGCGAGCTGGCATTGGATGGCAGTGCGGACATTGCGCAAAAAACCCGCGATCCGCGTCTGGCCAAGCGTGCCGCACAACTTGCATTGCAATCCGGCGACATGAACAGGGCGATTGCGGCACTCGGCTTGTGGCGCGAAACCGAACCTGGGGCAGCCATGCCAACGCGTCTGTTGGCTTTATTGTTGTTGCGCGGTGGCAGGCTGGATGAGGCGGGGGGTGAACTGGTCAAGCTACTCAAGGCGGAACCCGCCAATGCGGGGGCGATTTTCTTGCAGATATCTCCTCCGCTTGCCGCTTATTCAGACCCGTCTGCGGCGCTGAAGCTGGCGCGTGAACTGGCAAGCGGCTATCCGAACGTGGCCGAAGCCCATTGGGTGGTCGCGCAACTGGCGCAAAAAACCGGCGATGAGCCGCTGGCGCTGAACGAGGTGCGTCAGGCGCGCAGTCAGCGCCCGGAATGGAATTGGCCGGTGATGCTGGAGGCGCAACTGCTGTACTCGCATGAGCCCAGGCGGGGGCTTGAGATGTTGAGCCGTTATTTGTCCGACCATCCTCAAGAGAAAGAGGTTCGTCAGCAATATGCTCGCGGCCTGTTGGAACAGAAGCAATACCGGGAAGCGCGCGAACAATTTCAGCAACTGCTGGCGGACAATCCCGGCAATGTAGAGTTGGCGTTCGCGGTCGCCCTGATTTCATTGGAATTAAAGGATCAGGCCGGCGCGCAGGCGCAACTCGCCGAGGCGCTGGTGCAAGGCGGAAAAAGCCAGGATGTCGTGGCATATTATCTGGGACAATTGGCCGAGGCGGGCGAAAACGAGGCGGCGGCGTTGCAGCATTATCGTGAGGTGAAGGGCGGCGAATATCTGTTTGTGGCGCAACTTCGCGTGGTTTATTTGCTGAACAAGCAGGGCAAGCCCGACGAAGCGCGGCAATATTTGCAGCAGATGCAGCCGACCACCGACCCGCAGCGCGCGCAACTGGTGTTGACCGACGCGCAGTTACTGCGCGACACGCAGCGATTTGCACAAGCTTACGGCGTGTTGCAACACGGTTTGGAGGCGCTGCCGAACCATCCCGAGTTGCTCTACGAAGCGGCGATGATGGCCGACAAGCTTGGCAAGTACCCGGCATCCGAGAAATTGTTGCGCAAGTTAATCAAAATCAAACCTGGCTATGCTCACGCCTATAACGCGCTGGGGTATGGTTTTCTGGAGCGCAATGTGCGTATCCGGGAAGCGCTTTCTCTGGTGGAAAAAGCCTTGCAACTGTCTCCCGAAGACCCTGCCATCATGGACAGCGTGGGCTGGGGTTACTACCGCGCCGACCGGCTGGACGACAGCGTGAGGATGCTGCGGCGCGCCTATAAAGACCATCCCGACCCGGAAATCGCCGCCCATCTGGGCGAAGTGCTGTGGACGCGCGGCGACAAAACGGAAGCCGCCAAGCTCTGGCAGGACAGCCTCAACGCTCATCCCGACAATGCGCCGCTGCAAGCGGTCATGAAACGGTTTATTCCTTGATTCGATTCCTGCTGTTTTTATCGTTGCTGAGCGGTTGCGCCTCGCAGCCGGTTGCGCCCGTGGTTCGGCTCGCCCAGCCCGAGTCGGCAACCTTCGCGATGAACGGGCGGATTTCGGTCAGGCATAATGGCTCGCGCGATTCGGCAGGCTTGCGCTGGGTACATCGGGTACGCAGCGATGAGATGCTGCTGCTCAACCCGCTCGGACAAACGGCAGTGCGCGTTTACCGGGATGAAAGTCAGGCCACGCTGGATGACGGCAACAGGCATTATCAGGATGCCGATGTGGAATCGTTGATGACCCAGGTGTTAGGCTGGAATTTGCAGCTGGACGCTTTGCATCACTGGGTATTGGGTCAGGCGGCGGCGGGGGCGGCGCTGGTCGAGCGCGATAAACTGGGGCGTTTGACGGTGTTGCATCAGGACGGCTGGGAGGTGAGCTATCTGGAATATGCGGATGACCTGGCAAACAGCCTGCCACGGCGGGTGCAATTGAAGCGGGATAATCTGCATGTACTGATATTGATGGACGAATGGGAATGGAATCC
>JAVHSF010000276.1:0-3437 GCA_036172035.1 Gallionella sp.
CCGCAACGCCCAGCCAGCGCCTCGTCATGCGTGACCAGGATCAGGGTCGTGCCTTGCGCCAAATTAAGTTGAAACATGAGTTCGATTACCTGTTTGCCCGTCGCGGCATCGAGGTTGCCGGTAGGTTCGTCGGCGAACAGGATTTTGGGACAGGTGACGAAGGCGCGGGCAAGCGCCACGCGCTGTTGTTCGCCGCCGGAGAGGTGTTTGGGCAGATGGTGGGCGCGCGCCGACAATCCGACCTGATCCAGTGCTGCGGCGGCGCGTGGTCGCGCATCCTTTGCGCCTCGCAGCTCCAGCGGCAGCATGACGTTTTCCAGCGCAGTCAAGGCAGGCAGCAACAGGAAGGACTGGAACACGAAACCCGCCAGTTCGCCGCGCAGGCGGGCGCGCCCGTCTTCGTCCAGCGCGAACAGGTTCGTACCATTCAGCAGCACGCTACCGCCGCTCGGCACGTCGAGTCCGGCGAGCAATCCCAGCAAAGTGGACTTGCCCGAACCGGACGCGCCGACAATGGCGAGGCTGCCTCCCGCCTCGACCGTGAAACTTACCTGATGCAGGATGGTCAAGCACTGTTCGCCACTTAACACTTGCTTACTCAGGCTCACCGCCTGCACAATCGCTGTCATGAAAAATATATCCTTATCCTTACCGGGTTTGACGGTTTTATTATTTGCCCTGCTATTCCTGCCACACGCCGCGCACGCCGCGCACGCCGCACAGAATATTCTGGTGTTCGGCGACAGTCTATCAGCCGGGTACGGTATCGCCGCAGAACAAAGTTGGCCCAGCCTGTTACAACAGGAACTGGATCGCGGTCGCGGTCGCGCCAGGTTCAAAATCGTCAATGCCAGCATCAGCGGCGAGACCACGCTGGGCGGACGACAACGCCTTGCCAGACTGCTGGAACAATATCGCCCGACCATCGTCATCGTGGAACTCGGCGCAAACGACGGCTTGCGCGGCTTCAGCACGGCGGACATCGAAAGCAATCTGGATGAGATGATCTTGCAAATCAAGCATGTCCACGCCAAGCCTTTGCTGGCAGGCATGAAACTGCCGCCCAATTATGGCGCTGCCTACATCGCACAGTTTCAGGATGTTTTCACCCGACTGGCGGAAACGCACCGGATCGGCCTGCTGCCCTTTCTGCTGGAAGGCGTGACGGCGGAACAATTTCAGGCGGACAACCTGCATCCTGATGCCACCGCGCAGCCACGCATCATGAACAATGTCTGGCAGGCTCTCAACCCCCTGCTGCGCTGAATTCATGACGAATTTACTATCCCTGGAAAGCAGCCCTTATCTGCGACAACACGCCGATAACCCGGTGGACTGGCGCGCGTGGAACGCCGCATCGCTGCAACTCGCGCGCGATCAGGACAAGCCCATCCTGCTTTCCATCGGATATTCCGCCTGCCACTGGTGTCACGTCATGGCGCATGAATCGTTCGAGGATGGGGAGGTCGCCGACTTGATGAACCGGCATTTCATCAACATCAAGGTGGATCGGGAAGAGCGCCCTGATCTCGACCAGATTTACCAGAGCGCCCACCTGATGCTGACAAAGCGCAGCGGCGGCTGGCCGCTGACGATGTTTTTGCTCCCGGATGGCACGCCATTTTTTGGGGGAACGTATTTTCCCAGGCAGGCGCGCCACGGTCTGCCCGCCTTCCCGGCACTCTTGCAGCGCGTCGCCTTCGTGTATGCGACCAACCCAAGCGAACTGGCGGCGCAAGGCCAACATTTGCTCGCCGCACTCGCCGACACCCTGCCTAAAGCCAGCAAAAACGAAATCCTGCTGGACGATGCGCCGCTGGCGCTGGCCGTCAACCAACATAAGGATAACTTCGACAGCGTGAACGGCGGTTTTGGTGGCGCGCCGAAGTTTCTGCATCCGGCGGAGCTGGATTTATTGCTGCGCCGCAGTCAGGCGACCCACGACACGGATGCCGCGCAAATCGTGCAATTCACCCTGCAACAGATGGCGGCGGGCGGGTTGTACGACCAGCTCGGCGGCGGTTTCTGCCGCTACAGCGTGGACGAACGCTGGGATATTCCGCATTTTGAAAAAATGCTTTACGACAATGGCCTGCTGCTGGCGCTGTACAGCGATGCCTGGCAAGACAGCGGCAAGCCGATGTTTGCGCGGGTCGTCGCACAGACGGCGGAGTGGGTGATGCGCGAGATGCAATCAGCCCACGGAGGATATTTCTCGTCGCTGGATGCCGATTCGGAACACCAGGAAGGCAAGTATTACGTCTGGCAACGCGATGAGGTGCGCCAGTTGCTGAGCGCGGATGAATACGCCTTGTTTGCCCCTTATTACGGACTCGATCGGCGGGAAAATTTCGAGCATTACGCCTGGAATCTGCGCATCAGCGCGCCGCTAAAGGAAATTGCCCAACGGCTGAACATCCCGTTGGAACAGGCAATCCAGCAACTTGCGTCGGCACAGGCAAAATTGTTCGCCGCCCGCGAGCAGCGCGTCCGTCCGGGGCGCGACGAAAAAATCCTGGCAAGCTGGAACGGCCTGATGATAGCGGGCATGGCACGCGCCGCGCGCGTGTTCGACCGCCCCGACTGGCTGCATTCGGCACAGCGGGCGATGGATTTTGTGTACGCAACCCTGTGGCGTGACGGCAAACTGCTGGCGACTTGCAAGGACGGCGCGGACGGTCAAGCGGACAAGGCGCACCTGGCGGGTGCGGCAGATACGCCGATGCCGTCAATGGAATCTGCCTTGCCCGCCTCTCCCCTCCCAACCTTCCCCGGCAAGCGGAAGCCGGGGCAAACGAACGCTTGCGCGAGTTCCACATTAAACGCCTATCTGGACGACCACGCGTTTTTGCTGAACGCCGCGCTGGAATTGCTGCAAACCGAGTATCGCACTGCGGATATGACGTTCGCCGTGCAACTCGCCGATGCCTTGCTGGAACACTTTGAGGACGGGCAGGCGGGCGGTTTCTTCTTCACCCGCCACGACCATGAAAGATTGATACAGCGCAACAAGATCGGGCAGGACAACGCCACCCCGTCCGGCAACGGCATCGCCGCGCAAGCCTTGCTGCGCCTGACTGTATTGACGGGGAACAGTGCCTATCAGACGGCTGCGGAACGCTGCCTGAAACTGTACTTTCCCGCCATGCAGCAATATGCCTGCTACCACAGCAGCCTGTGCGGCGCACTCGCGGAAAGTTTGCACCCGCCGTCCTTGTTGGTGTTATGCGGAGCCGCAAATGAAACAGCCGCCTGGCGGGCGGCTGTGCGGCAACATTACTTGCCTGACTTGATGGCGGTAGTTTTGGCAGAAGGCACACCAGACATGCCGCAACCGCTCAACAAACCGCGCAGCGGTCAGACCACCGCCTGGCTATGCACAGGCACGCAATGCCTGCCACCGATCACCCGGCTGGATGATTTGGTTAAGCATTTAG
>JAVHSF010000277.1:0-6496 GCA_036172035.1 Gallionella sp.
CCCCTCTCCCGAGGGGAGAGGGGGACGGTTCGTCGCTACGCGAGTTTCACGTTAATGAGCTGGCTGCTTTAAATGAAAAAACCACTTAATTATTTGAATTAAGTGGTTTTTATTTGGTGCTGGAGAGAGGAATCGAACCTCCGACCTACGCGTTACGAGTGCGTTGCTCTACCGACTGAGCTACTCCAGCAAATGAGGGGCGCGATTATAGTGGCTACGGGGGGGTTAAAGCCAGCGATATTCGTTTGTCGGTAAGGGTTGAGGTTCGCCTTCGATTTCGTTGAGCAGCAATTCCGAGGTTGCCCAGCACATGGTGATGCCGTAGCGGAAGTGACCGCAATTGGCGTACAGGTTGGCGAGTTGGGGATGCCGGCCGATGGTGGGGATGTTGTCCTTCGAGCCGGGTCGCAAGCCCGCCCAATGCCGCAGCAGCGGGCGATTGCGCCATGAAGGGAATAAGCTGTAAACGCCTTGCAAGAGGTCGTCACGCGCTGCTGTGGTGGGTGTCTTGTCGAAGCCCGCCTCTTCTACGGTGCTGCCGACCAGAACGTGGCCGTCACGGCGCGGGATGAAATACAGGCTGTTTTGCAGCAATATCTGGCTGAAAGGCGGCGCGTCGAATTTGAACAGCAGTATCTGACCGCGTATCGGATAGATATTCATCTGAAGGGCATGTTCGCCCAACAGTTGGCTGCTCCATGCACCCGCCGCGAGGATATAGGCCTCTGCGTCGAGCTTGCCTCGCGAGGTTTGCAGCGCGGTGACGCGGTCGCCGCTAATCTCGAACTTTTGCACTTCGTGATGTTCGAGGATTACGCCGCCGAGCATTTCCACGCGCCGGCGCAGGGCATTCAGCAGGCGCGGGTTGCGTACCTGCGCGATTTCCGGCATGAACAAGGCGTTCCCACCCAGCCCCGGACAATAGTCGTTCGCCGCAACCTGCCGAATTTCAACCTGATGGCGCGCGCACCATTGTGTGGCGGCTTCATCCCGAAACGGCGGCAGGATCAACATGCCGCTGCGCTGGTATTCGGGATCAATCCCGGTGGTGGCGTGCAGTTTGGCGGCAGCGTCGGCGAACATGCCCATGCTGCGTTGGGTTAAACGTGTGACGGCTTCCGCATAATCCCACGAACACAAGGGCGACATGATGCCGCCGCCTGCCCAGGATGCCTCTTGACCCATCGTGCCGCGCTCCACCAGTGTGACGCGATAGCCCGCCTCCAGTAATGCGAGTGCGCTGGAGAGTCCAACCGCACCGCCACCGACGATCAAAAAGTCGGTTTTCATATCAGACTTGCAGCGATTTTGGTAGCGGAAACATGACGTTTTCGGTGATGCCCTGCAATTCGGTTACCTTGCCGTCCCCCATTTCCTGCAAGCGCGTGACCACGCCCTGAACCAATACTTCAGGCGCGGAAGCGCCCGCACTTACCCCGACACGGAGTTTTCCGGCAAACCATTCCGTTTGCAAATCGTCAGCATCGTCCACTAAATAGGCGGGTATGCCGACGTTTGCCGCGACTTCGCGCAGGCGGTTGGAGTTGGAGCTGTTGGGTGAACCGACGATCACTACCGCATCGCATTGTTGTACCAGCAGCTTGACCGCATCCTGGCGGTTTTGTGTGGCGTAACAAATGTCGTCTTTTTTGGGGCCGGTGATCAATGGAAAGCGTTTTTCAAGCGCCGCGATGATGTTGCTGGCATCGTCCACCGACAGGGTGGTTTGCGTGACGAAGGCGAGATTCTGTTCGTCGCGTACCTCGAGTGCTGCGGCTTGTTGCGGCGATTCAACCAGATAGATGCCGCCATTCGTCTGCCCCATGGTGCCTTCCACTTCGGGATGCCCCTTGTGGCCGATCATGACAATCTCCTTGCCCTGATCGCGCAGGCGTGACACCTCGATATGCACCTTGGTGACCAGCGGGCAGGTCGCATCGAACACCGTCAGTCCGCGCGTTTCCGCCTCGGCGCGCACCGCCTGAGACACGCCGTGCGCGCTGAAGATGAGGATGCTGCCGGCAGGCACATCGTTCAGGTCTTCGATGAACACCGCGCCTTTTGCGCGCAGCCCATCCACCACAAACTTGTTATGCACGACTTCGTGGCGCACATAAATCGGCGCGCCGTGCAAGGCGAGGGCGCGCTCAACGATCTCGATGGCGCGATCCACGCCGGCGCAGAAGCCGCGTGGATTAGCGAGCAGTATGTTCATGTTTTTTCTCCAAAAAACTTTCCAGAATCAGCAGGAAAGCGCCGCAGGTAATCGCGGAATCGGCCAGGTTGAAGGCCGGGAAATAATGCGCATCCCAGTGGAACAGCAGAAAATCCACCACATAGCCATATACAATCCGGTCTATCAGATTGCCGAGCGCACCGCCCAAAATCAGGCTCAAGGCCAGCGCGAACAGCAGCTTGGCGCTGTGTTTGCGCAATAGCAGCACTATCCCGACGGATGCGGCCAGTGCGAGGAAGCTGAACAGCCAGCGCTGTATGCCACCCGCATCGCTGAGAAAACTGAACGCTGCTCCTGGGTTATGGACTAGCGTCAGGCTGAACACGCTTAACAGCGACAGGCTTTCACCATAATAAAAATTGTTTGTAATCAATAGCTTGCTTGTCTGATCCAGCGCGATGACCAGAGCGCTCAAGCCCAACCAGCGATTAAGCATAGGTACGCGCCTCGCCATCACCGTACAGGTTGCTCACGCAGCGACTGCAAATCGTCGGGTGCGCCGCATCCCTGCCAACCTCTTCGCGATAATGCCAGCAGCGTTCGCATTTGTCGTGCAGGCTGGCGGAAACCTCAATGCGCTGTTCGTCTGCGCTGGTGACGCGATGCACGTTGGCGCGCGAAGTGATGAATACGAAGCGCAGGTCCTCGTTCAGTCGGGCGAGGATGTCGTAGTCTGCGCCTGCGGCGAATACATCCACTTCGGCGGCCAGCGCCGAACCGATCAAGCCCGTAGCGCGGGCTTCTTCCAGTTGTTTGTTGACTTTGCCGCGCCAGTCATTGATTGTCAGCCATGCGCTATCGTCGCACAGTTGTGTATTTGGCAGTCCGTGCCATTCGCCCTCAAACACGCTCGTATTCTCATTGCCAGCCAATACCGCCCAGACTTCTTCGCCGGTGAAACTCAATATCGGCGCGATCAAGCGCGTCAGCGCGTGGGTGATGTGGTACAGCGCGTTCTGTGCGGAACGGCGCGCGGCAGAGTTTTCGCCGGTGGTGTAAAGGCGGTCTTTGAGAATGTCGAGATAGAAACTGCCCAGTTCTTCGGAACAGAAGCCTTGCAGTTTCTGCACCGCCAGATGGAACTCGTAGCGGTCGTAATCGGCCAGCACCTCATCTTGCATCTGTTGCACCAGCGACAGCGCGTAGCGGTCTATCTCCAGCCATTTATCTACCGGCAGGGTGTCGCGCGTTACGTCGAAATCGGAGATATTTGCCAGCAGGAATTTCAACGTGTTGCGGATGCGTCGGTAGATTTCCACCACGCGCTTCAGGATTTCGTCCGAGATGGTCAGTTCTCCCGAATAATCGGTCGAAGCCGTCCACAGCCGCAGGATGTCAGCGCCCAGGGTGTCGAAAATCTTTTGCGGCGCGATGACATTGCCCTTGGACTTGGACATCTTGTGACCCTTGCCATCCACTACGAAGCCGTGCGTGAGCAAAGCCTTGTAGGGCGCGCGGCCATTGATGGCGCAACCGGTGAGCAAGGACGATTGAAACCAGCCGCGATGCTGGTCCGAACCTTCCAGATACAGGTCGGCCAGATAAAGTTCAGACGATGAGTGTAATTCCTCACGGCGCGCCAGCACGGACGCATGGGTCGTGCCGGAGTCGAACCATACGTCCAGCGTGTGGGTGAGTTTGCTGTAGTGTTCCGCGTCTGCGCCCAGCAGATCCACTGAATTCAGGCTGAACCAGGCTTCGATGCCGTCCTGTTCGACGCGCAGTGCGACCTGTTCCAGTAATTCGGGTGTGCGCGGGTGCAGTTCGCCTGTTTCCTTGTGGACAAAGAACGGCATCGGCACGCCCCAGTTGCGCTGGCGCGACACGCACCAGTCGGGGCGGTTCTTGATCATCGCTTCCAGACGCGCGCGTCCCCAGGAAGGGAAAAAGTCGGTTTCCTCGACCGCCTGATTTGCCAGTTCGCGCAGGGTTAAATCCCCCTCCATTCCCCCTTTTGCAAAGGGAGGGGAGGGGGATTTCTGGTTCATGCCGATGAACCACTGCGGCGTGGAACGGAAAATGATCGGGGTTTTGTGCCGCCAGCAGTGCGGGTAGCTGTGCTGCACCTTGGCGTGACACAGCAAATGGCCGCTGGTTTCCATCGCCTGCAACACGATGTCGTTGGCTTTCCAGACGAACACACCCGCCAGCGCGACCTCGCCGATGGGCGGCACAGAGGCCAGAAACTTGCCGTCGTCACCGACCGGATTGTCGGTGGGCAGGCCGTATTTTTGGCCGACAAAATAATCGTCCAGGCCGTGTGCCGGGGCGGTATGCACCAGCCCCGTGCCGGAATCCGCCGTGACATGCTCTCCGCAGATAATCGGCACGATACGATCCTGGAAAGGGTGTTGCAGCGGCAACAGGTCGAGTGCCGCGCCTTTGCATACGCCGACGGTTTCGCCGCCGAGCTGGTAGCGTTCCAGGCACGCGTCCGCCAGTTCCGAGGCCAGCAGCAGATAGCCCTTGGCTGTTTTGCTCAGACGGTATGCAAATTCGGGATGTACGCTGACTCCCTGATTGGCGGGCAAAGTCCATGGCGTGGTCGTCCAGATCACCGCATAGGCTCGTGCCGACCCCGGTAAGGACACGCCAAACGCCTTACCCAACGCCTCTTTGTCTTTTATCTCGAACGCGACATCTATCGCGCTGGAGGTTTTGTCTTCGTATTCGACTTCCGCCTCGGCCAGTGCCGACTGGCAATCCAGACACCAGTTCACCGGCTTGTAGCCCTGATACAGATAGCCGTGTTGATGGATTTTTCCCAGCGCGCGCATGATGTCGGCTTCGGTTCGGTAATCCATGGTTAGGTAGGGGTGATCCCAGTCACCCAGCACGCCCAGACGGATGAAGTCCTTTTTCTGGCGTTCGACTTGCTCCAGCGCGTAAGCACGGCACAGTTCGCGGAATTGCGCGGGCGGGATCGCCTTGCCGTGCTTCTTTTCAACCTGCAATTCGATCGGCAGGCCGTGGCAATCCCAGCCCGGCACATAAGGCGCGTCAAAGCCGGACAGCGTCTTGCCCTTGATGATGATGTCCTTGAGGATTTTGTTTACCGCATGACCGATGTGGATGTCGCCGTTGGCGTAAGGCGGGCCGTCGTGCAGGATGAATTTGGGCTTGCCCGCCTTGGCGGCGCGGATTTTCCGGTAGCGTTGCTGTGCCAGCCAGCCAGCCAGCATCTCCGGCTCACGGCGAGCCATATTGCCGCGCATCGGGAAGGGGGTGTCGGGGAGATTCAGGGTTTTTTTATAATCAATCATGTTGTTCAAACCATTTCTTTGCATTTTCCACATCCAACGCAATCTGCCGCGTCAAGGCATCCACATTGGGGTATTTCACTTCGTCGCGCAGTTTTTGCAGAAATTCCACGCGCAGCCATTTTCCGTAAATATCTTGTTCAAATTCAAATAGATGCACTTCAAGTGTTGCTTTTGCATCGTGTTTCAAGGTAGGGCGAACCCCCAGGCTGGCGACCCCTTGCAGCACCCCCAGCCCCGCAGCATGCGCTTCGACCACGAAGATGCCGGACAGCGGCGGGCGGTTGTGCTTCATCTGCACGTTCGCGGTCGGATAGCCCAGCTTGTGTCCCACGCCATCGCCATGCACCACACGCCCGCCGATGCTGTAAACCCGCCCCAGATAATCGTGTACGCGTTTCAACTGCCCGGCGGCCAGCGCCGCGCGTACTGCCGTGCTGGAAATGCGCACGCCGTCATGGTTGAACGCATGTATTGCCTGTATCTCGAAGCCGCGTTGCTCGCCGATTTTTTTCATGAGCGCAAAATCGCCGCTGCGCGCACTGCCGAAACGGAAGTCATCTCCGATCAGCACGAATTTAGCCGACAGTTTTTCATACAAGGCGCAAATAAAATCCGCCGCACTCATCTGCGCAAAGCGCGCATCAAAGCGGCACACATGCACGCGATCAATGCCCAGTTTGGCGAATAATTCCAGCTTTTCGTGCAGGCTGCTCAAACGTGTCGGCGCGCTGGCAGGCGTAAAAAATTCGCGCGGGTGCGGCTCGAAAATCACCACCGCCGTCAATAGTCCGCGCAGTTTCGCCGCCGCCTGGAGGGTGGTCAACAAGGCTTGGTGGCCTAAATGCACCCCATCGAAATTACCGATAGTGAGGGCGACAGGCCGGGTATCAGGGGAATGGAGTCCGCGTAGTATCTGCATAGCGGCGGGATTATACCGTGAGATGCGGCGTTAGGTTTGCCTGCGATGCCGGTTCGTTTAACCCGCGCTGCATAATCC
>JAVHSF010000277.1:6596-15810 GCA_036172035.1 Gallionella sp.
CGCAGTTGAGCGCTCCCGTGTCCGGGTAGACAGACGAATTCATAGCGATGCCCGCTAATCGTTTACCTTGATTTATACTTCGCTCATGCATACTCATATCAGCGAATACTTGAATCTATCTGCCTATCGGCGTATCCGGCTCGTCGGGGATAGAGAAGTGGTTCGATTAGATAGGGGTGAAAAGCGTGGGGAGCCAGTCTGATGGCGGGTGATTTCGCTCCCAAGTGTCTTTCCATAGACCTCGAGGTCGGCAAGCAAGACCAACGGATTCATCAGCTTGGTGCGGTGCGCGGCGATACGGCAGCATCACTTGGTTTTGCTCGCGGCGACCTGAACAGCGCGCTTGATCGGCTTGATGCGCTGGCGGACGATGCGGCTTTTCTGCTGGGACACAATCTGGTCAATTTCGATTTGCCTGTACTTAAGGCGGCGCGCCCCGATTTACGTCTGCACGCTAAACCAGCGGTGGACACGCTGTGGCTGAATCCGTTGGCTTTCCCCCGCAATCCTTACCACCATCTGGTCAAACACTATCAGGATGGACGGCTGCAAGGCGGGCAGTTGAATAACCCGTTGCTGGATGCGCAACTGACGCTAACGGTGTTTCACGACCAGCACGATGCGCTCAAGGCGCTCAATGCCAGCCATCCGCATTTGCTTACCGCCTGGCATTGGTTGACCACACAGGATCAGACGGTGAGTGGGGTAAACCGTTTTTTTATCAAGATACGCAACAAGTTGCGACCTACTCCCGGCGAGGCACATTCGGCAATCGCCCAGTGTCTGGAAGGGCGGTGCTGCATCACGCAACAAGCGCAAATCCTGGGTGAAGCAACGCACTGGCCACTCGCCTACGCGCTGGCGTGGCTGTCGGTATCCGGGGAAAATTCGGTGATGCCGCCGTGGGTGCGCCACCAGTTTCCGCTGGCGGGCGAGATCGTCAGACGGCTGCGCGATACCGCCTGCACGGCGGCCGATTGCCGGTGGTGTCGGGAACACCACGATGCCAGGAAGGAACTTGCCCGCTGGTTCGGCTTTACCGAATTTCGCGCCACGCCCGCTGATCCTGTTACTGGATTGCCGTTGCAACAGGCGATAGTCGAGGCGGCGATGGCGGGTGAATCTCTGTTGGGAATTTTGCCGACCGGCACGGGCAAGTCGCTGTGCTACCAGATTCCGGCGCTGTCGCGCTTCGAGAAAACCGGTGCACTCACCGTCGTCATTTCGCCGTTGGTGGCGCTGATGGCCGATCAGGTGGCGGGGCTTGCCAAACACGGCGGCGTTTGCGCGGCGTTGAACGGCATGTTGTCCATGCCGGAACGCGCCGATGTGCTGGATCGCGTGCGGCTGGGCGACATCGGGATTTTGATTGTGTCGCCCGAACAGTTGCGCAATAAGTCGTTGCGGACAGTGCTGGCGCAGCGCGAAATTGGCATGTGGGTGCTGGACGAGGCGCATTGCCTGTCCAAGTGGGGGCATGACTTCCGCCCCGACTATCGCTACGTTGGGCGCTTTATCAAGGAACGGGCGGGGGAGGGCAGGGTTCCGCCCGTGCTGTGCCTGACCGCCACCGCCAAACCGGAAGTGGTCGCCGATATTCTCGAATATTTTCAAGACAAAATCGGTATCAAGCTGCACTGTTTCGACGGCGGTTCGCGCAGAGATAATCTTGAGTTTGCCGTGATACCGACCTCTATGGCGACCAAGTTCGCGCATATCCAGCAATTATTGGAAACCCACCTGCCGGAAACGGTGTCGGGCGGCGCGATTGTGTATTGTGCGACTAGGCGACAGACCGAAGAAGTGGCCGCTTTTCTCAAAGCGAAAGGATGGCAGGCGGCGCATTTTCATTCCAAATTGCCGCCGGAAAGCAAGAAATCCGTGCAGCAGGCTTTTATTCGGGGCGAACTGCGGGTGATGGCGGCCACCAATGCTTTCGGCATGGGAATAGACAAGCCGGATGTGCGTCTGGTCATCCATGCCGATATTCCCGGCTCGCTGGAAAACTATTTACAGGAATCCGGCCGGGCGGGGCGTGACCGGCAGCAGGCTTTATGTGTCCTGCTCTACACTCCCGAAGACGTGGAAAAACAATTCGGCATGTCGGCCAGGTCACGCCTGACGCGCCGTGAGATTCAGGCTATTTTGAAGTCGTTGCGCAACCTGGACAAACGCAAAAAAGGCAAAGGTGAAGTGATCGCCACGCCGGGCGAAATTCTGGCAGAAGATGAAGAAGCGGCGTTTGAACGCGATTCCGCCAGCGACGATACCCGCGTGCGCACGGCGGTTTCCTGGCTGGAAGAGGCGCAATTGCTGACGCGGGAAGAAAATCAGATACAGATTTTCCCTTCCTCGCTACGCGTGTCATCGCGGGACGAGGCGCGCGCCAGGCTGGTCGGCAAAGCCTTGCCGGAAGTCTATCAACAGCAATTGCTGGCGATTGTGGATGCGCTGATTTACGCCGACGCGGACGAGGGTATTTCCACCGACGAACTGATGGGTATCGCGCGTATTTCTTCGGAGCAAATCCGCAAGGCTTTCGCCGATCTGGAACAACTGGGTATCGCCAGCAATGACACGGCGTTGACCGCCTATCTGCATGTCGCCGTCGAGCGTTCATCGAAAAAACGCTTCGCGGTCGCTGCGCTGCTCGAACAGGCGTTCATCAAACAACTGCGTGAAAACGCGCCCGACCTGCAAAAAGACCAGCATTCGGTTTTGCAGTTACGTCTGGCCAGCCAACATCTGCAAGATGAGGGGCATCCAGAGGCTCACCCCGAAACATTGCGGATGTTGTTGAAAAGCCTCGCCGCCGATGGGCGTGACGAGGCGAATAACACGGGTAGCCTGACCCTGAAAAGACTGGATGCCGAGAGTGTGCGCATTACCCTGAATCGCGACTGGCAGGCGCTGGATAAAACGGCCAGCCTGCGCCGTGCCGCCGCCGCATGTTTGCTGGAACACCTGATAGGCAATCTGCCCGCAGGCAGCCGGGGTACGGATTTATTGGCTGAAACCACGATAGGCAAATTGCTGGCGGCGATGCGCGCGGATTTGTCGCTCGTCAATGAAATCAAAAACCCGCAAAAATGTCTGGACTACGCGCTGCTGTGGTTGCATGAGCAGGAAATCATCAGGCTAAACAAGGGACTGGCCGTGTTTCGCAGCGCGATGACGATACGCCTCGATGAGGACTGGAAGCACCAGTTTAATTCGCCGGACTTCGCACCTTTGCAGCTTCACTACGACGAGCAGGTCATCCAGATTCATGTGATGGCCGAATATGTGCAGCGCGGCTTGACCGTGATGAAGGATGCCTTGCGTCTGGCTGCGGATTATTTTCTGAAGCCGCAGGATGAGTTTCTGCGCCTCTGGTTGCCCGGCAGGGAAAAGGAGCTGGAGCGGCAGACTACGCCGAAATCCTGGCAGGAAATTGTCGGGGCGTTGGCTAACAAGGATCAGCAAAACATCGTGGCGGACGACCGGGAAGCGGTCAATGTGCTGGTGTTGGCGGGGCCGGGTTCAGGCAAGACCCGGGTGCTGGTGCATCGCATCGCCTATCTGGTGCGGGTGCGGCGCGAGAATCCGCACGGCATCGTGGCGCTTGCCTACAACCGCCATGCCGCCGTGCAGATACGCCAGCGACTGGGCGAGTTGATAGGCGACGATGCGCGCGGCGTGACGATCCTCACCTTGCACGGTCTGGCGATGCGTCTGGTGGGGGCGAGTTTTGCGCAACGGGCGGGCAATGATGAGGA
This sequence comes from Gallionella sp., assembly GCA_036172035.1. GTDB lineage: Bacteria > Pseudomonadota > Gammaproteobacteria > Burkholderiales > Gallionellaceae > Gallionella. The sequence goes on from JAVHSF010000277.1 coordinate 10,355, forward strand.
TTTCCGAAAGATTTTGACGGCGGCCACGGCCTTGTTGTGCGGCGATGGCTTGTTGCCCGACGAGGCCGACATTCAGCGCGACCGCTTGCTGGCGGGATTCCGCTGGATATTGGTGGACGAATATCAGGACATAGACGAAGCGATGTACGGGTTGATTTCGGCGCTGGCCGGGCGTACCCGAACGGAGGAGGACGGTAAAATCAACCTGTTCGCGGTGGGCGACGACGACCAGAATATTTATGGCTTCAAGGGTGCATCGGTCGGCTTTATACGCAGCTTTCAGCAAGACTATCAGGCCAGACCCGTTTATCTGATCGAAAATTACCGTTCCACCGCCCACCTCATCGAGGCCGCCAACACCCTGATTACCCCTGCCTCGGCGCGGATGAAAGCCGACCACCCCATCCGCATCAACAAAATTCGCGCAAAAAATCCGCCGGGGGGCGATAGTCAATCCCGCGATGGGGTGACGCGAGGCAGGGTGCAGATTTTGCCGGCGGGCGATACCGACATCACCCAGGCCATCGCGGTGATGGGTGAGCTGGAGCGTCTGGCCAGCCTTGATCCAGCATGGGATTGGGCGCATTGCGCGGTAATCGCACGCGAATGGAAATGGCTCAACGCCATCCGCTGCTATTGCGAGGGGCGCGGCATCCCGGCGCAGTTTGCCCGGGATGCCGGTTTGAATTTTTGGCATTTGCGCGAGACGCAAGCCTTGCTGGCATGGTTGAAGGAAAAGCCGCTGATAGCGGCGGCGCAACTGAACGAATTTATCGCCCTCCAGACCGATATTCCGGCATGGGGCATGTTGCGTGAAGCCAGCGCCGAATATGAGCAGGAAACAGCCGGGAACGAATTGCCGACGGAGTATTTCCGCGACTGGCTTGCCGAGTGGGGCAGGGAGGCGAGGCGCAAACAAACCGGGCTGTTGCTGGTCACGGCGCATCGTGCCAAAGGGCTGGAATTCGACCATGTCGCCGTGCTTGACGGGAGTTGGCAGCCCAGTGGACAGGAGGACCAGGACGCGATGCGCAGGCTATACTACGTTGCCATGACGCGTGCCCGGCAAAATTTGATTTTGGCTCGATTGGCTGCGGGGAATGCCTTGCTGGATGCGTTGCCCGACATGCTCTGTTTGCTGCGCCGCCCGCCCGCAACGCTCGCGGCTCTGGCTATAAACCTGGACAGGCAATATCTACAGCCCGCCCTGAAGGAAATGGATATTGGTTTCGCGGGGCGTTACGAATCCACTCATCCTGTCCATGGCCGAATTGCAGGTCTTGTCTACGGCTCGCCGCTAACGCTTGAATTTATTGATAAAAGCTGCTATCTGCTGGACGCGGAAGGACAGCGGGTCGGCAAACTGGCAAGTGCCTTTGTCCTGCCTAAAGGGATGCGATGCGTCGAGGCGCGCGTCCATGCAGTGGTGGTGTGGCGCAAAGACGCGGAGGCCGATACGAAATATCGCCCCGCCAAATGTGAACAGTGGGAAGTGGTCGTGCCGGAACTGGTTTTGGCAAGAACAGCGTCATTCCGGGGCGCGGCAGAGGCGAGGGATGAGTAGCGGTGCAGCTTTCAGGCTGCAAGGGTTAAATTGTTTGTAGCATTTTACGGACTTCATTGCGGGAATTTCATGAAAATCAACGGCATCCCTTATCGTACCCTGTGGCCGACCAGTGACGGCGCGGTGGAAATCATAGACCAGACGCGGCTGCCGCACGAGTTCGTGACGGTGCGTCTTGAAAACATGCGCGAAGCGGAGTTCGCCATTCGCTCCATGCAGGTGCGCGGTGCACCGCTGATCGGCGTGACGGCGGCCTACGGTGTAGCGCTGTCCATGCGTCATCACGCGAGTGATGCAGCACTTCAGGCGACTTGCGACCTGCTGGAAAAAGCGCGCCCGACGGCGGTGAATCTGCGCTGGGCGGTGGAGCGGATGCGCGCCTTGTTGTCGCCGCTGCCCGCCAGCGAACGCGCCGCTGCCGCCTGGTGTGAGGCGGGGCGCATCGCGGAGCAGGATGTGGCGATTAACCAGGCCATCGGGCGGCACGGGCTGGCGCTCATCCGCGCCATTCATCAGCGTACCCAGTCCACCGTGAACCTCCTCACCCATTGCAACGCGGGTTGGCTGGCGACGGTGGACTGGGGGACGGCACTCGCGCCGATTTATGCGGCGTTCGAGGCGGGGATTCCGCTGCACGTCTGGGTGGACGAGACCCGCCCGCGCAATCAGGGCGCGAGTCTCACCGCATGGGAACTGGCGCAGCATGGCGTGGCGCACACGCTGATCGTGGACAACGCGGGCGGTCATCTGATGCAGCACGGTCAGGTGGATATGGTCATTGTCGGCTGCGACCGGGTGACCGCGACGGGCGACACGTGCAACAAGATCGGCACTTACCTGAAGGCGCTGGCGGCACAGGACAACGGCGTGCCGTTTTACGTGGCCATGCCGACCTCGACGCTGGATTGGACATTACAGGATGGTGTCGTGGAAATTCCCATCGAGGAGCGCGGCGCGGAGGAGGTGACGCATGTTTCAGGGCTTTGCGACGACGGTCAGGTGCGCCGTGTGCGTCTGACCCTGCCAGGCTCGAAGGCGGCCAATTACGGCTTTGACGTGACCCCGGCGCGGCTGGTGACGGGGCTGATCACCGAGCGCGGCGTGGTGGCGGCGAATGCCGAAGCCATCCGTGCGGCATTATTAAATTGAGGGTGGCAAATGGACGACCAACAACTTCGCACCGAGCTGGTGCATATTAGCCAAAAGCTGGACGCGCTGGGCTTGAGCCACGGTACGTCGGGCAATCTCAGCGTGCGCTGCGGCGGGGGGATTCTGATTACGCCGTCCGGCTTCGGTGCGGAAGGGTTGAGTGCCGACGACATCGTGTTTGTCACGCTATCCGGCCACTCGCAAGGCCGCTGGCAGCCTTCCAGCGAGTGGCTGTTTCACCGCGACCTTTACGTTCACCGACCGGAACTCGGCGCGGTCATCCATACGCATTCCAACGCGGCGACGGCGCTGGCTTGTCTGCGCCGCGACATTCCACCTTTCCATTACATGCTGGCGCTGCTGGGCGGCGATAGCCTGCGCTGTGCGCAATATGCTACGTTCGGTACGCAAGCCTTGTCGGATAACGCGCTGCTTGCCATGCAAGACCGCAAAGCCTGTCTGCTGGCGAACCATGGCATGATCGCGGCGGGGAAAAACCTCGCCGAGGCTTACCGGCATACCGTGGAAGTGGAAAATTTGAGCGAGCTTTACTTGCGCGCGCTAGCGGTCGGCGAGCCGGTTTTGCTGACGGCAGAGGAATTTGCCGAGGCGCAACGCCAGTTCGTGGGCTACGGTAAACCGAAACAGTAAAAATGCCGCGCCATAAACCCGGGGGGAGGAGAACAGCGCGGACTTTGAGGGGACTACAGGGATGTGCTGAAAGAAGCGATGGTCGGGATTGCGACGATGAAGGACAGGATGCCTGCAACAACCCAGCGCACGAACCTGGCAACATCGGAATAAGCTTTTTTCATTTTTACACCTCGTTAAGAATGGGAATTACCTTGCCCTCGCAATGAACCGTCTGGTCAAGCAAAAGGCGAGTATCAGAGCAGCATGGTCGAGAATAGTTCCCGTGATCGTCTGGACAGGCGGGATTCTGCGCGAATTTTGCTTCTGGATATGAAGACTAACTATTTGTTTTATTGATGAATAAAATTATTGGCTGCGATATTTTCTGCAACGTCATAGACAACTACGGCGACATCGGCGTGAGCTGGCGGCTGGCGCGGCAACTGGCGAACGAGTTTGGCATGGCGGTACGGCTGTGGGTGGATGATCTGGCCAGTTTCGTTAAACTCTGCCCGGAAGCGGATGCCACGCTGCAAAGTCAGCGTTGTCGCGGGGTGGAGGTCAGGCGATGGGGAGTGGATTTTCTCGGAGTGCAAGCCGCCGATCTGGTGATTGATGCGTTCGGTTGCACCCTGCCGGAGTCCTATCTGGCGGAGATGGCAGCACATCAATCTGTCTGGATCAATCTGGAATATTTGTCTGCCGAGGATTGGGTTGAGGGTTGCCATCGTTTGCCCTCGCCGCGTCCGCCGCTGACCCGTTATTTTTTCTTTCCCGGTTTTACCCGGCAGACGGGCGGCTTGTTGCTGGAGCGCGATTTGCTGGCGCGGCGCGATGCGTTTCTGAATGATGCCGCGCAACAGCAGGCGTTCTGGTGTTCTGTCGGGCTGGCGATGCCTGCTGCCGGGACGCTGAAAATCTCGTTGTTCGCCTACGAGAACGAGGCACTGGAGGGGTTGCTGGATGCCTGGGTCAACGGCACGCAAGCGGTGCTGTGTCTGGTGCCGGAGGGACGCATCCTGCCCCAGGTCGCGGCATACTTTGGCGATGAAACGCCCCGTGCAGGCACACGCTATCGGCGCGGAATGCTTGAGGTATGCGTGCTGGCCTTCGTCGAACAGGAACGCTATGACGCGTTGTTGTGGGCTTGCGATGTCAATTTCGTGCGCGGCGAGGATTCCTGCGTGCGCGCGCAATGGGCGGGCAAGCCGTTTGTGTGGCAGATTTATCCGCAGCATGACGCGGCGCATTGGCCGAAGTTACAGGCCTTGCTGGATTTGTACGCCGCGCCACTCGGTCCGCAGGCGGCGCAGGCCATGCGGGGTTTGTGGCAGGCGTGGAATGGCGAGGGAAGTGCGGGGGAGAGCTGGCGCGCATTCGCCGCCGCACGCCTGGCGCTGGACGGACGCGCCAAAACTTGGGCGCAGGAATTGTCGGCAAACAATCTGGCTTTGAATTTACTGGCTTTTTCTCAGGAAATCAGTACAATGCGCGCCTTCAAAATTGAAGGGCAGTAAACATGAAAACAGCACAGGAATTACGCGCCGGAAACGTGATTATGGTCGGCACCGAGCCGATGGTGATCCTGAAGGCGGACTATAGCCGCTCTGGCCGTAACGGCTCGGTGGTCAAAATGAAGATGAAGAATCTGTTGACCGATTCGGCACAGGAAACGGTGTATCGCGCCGACGACAAATTTCATCAGGTTATTCTGGATCGCAAGGAAGTGACCTATTCTTATTTCGCTGAACCGATGTATGTGTTCATGGATGAAGAATACAACCAGTACGAGATCGAAGCTGAAAGCATGGGCGACGCGATCAACTACGTCGAAGACGGTATGCCTTGCGAAGTCGTGTTTTACAACGGCAAGGCGATCTCTGTCGAGTTGCCTAACACCATCATTCGCGAAGTCATTTACACCGAGCCAGCGGTACGCGGCGACACTTCAGGCAAGGTGATGAAGCCCGCCAAAATTAACGGAGGTTTTGAGCTGCCTGTTGCTGCCTTCGTCGAAATCGGTGACAAAATCGAAATTGATACTCGCACCAACGAGTTCAGAAAACGCGCCTAAGCAATAGGTTCTAGGAGTCTGTCGGACTTCTTTCAC
>JAVHSF010000278.1:0-3433 GCA_036172035.1 Gallionella sp.
TGCTTCGATCAGGACGTGTTCATCAACGCGGTGGGCGGCGTGAAAATCACCGAGCCGGGCGCGGATCTGGCGGTGATTCTGGCGATGGTGTCGAGCCTGCGCAACCAGCCGTTGCCGGAAAAACTGGTGGTATTCGGCGAGGTCGGCCTGGCGGGAGAAGTGCGCCCGGTGCAGCGCGGCCAGGAAAGATTGAAAGAGGCCGCCAAACTGGGCTTTACATCGGCTATCATCCCTAAGGCCAACGCGCCCCGGCAGCCGATAGCCGGGATGGAGATCATCGCGGTGGAACGGGTGGAGCAGGCAGTTGAGCGGTTTCGTTGATTGGGCGTATGCCGGGGAACAGGCACGCGCCAGCAAATAACTATTAAGGTAGCCATGAGCGAAGATAATTTTCCCAAGCAATTGCATATCATCAATCGTGCGACGATTTCCGCGATGCTTTGGCTGAACGGCATCGCGCACATTATCATCGGTCTGGCACTGGCTGCTTCGGTGTTGATGTTCACCTGGCTGTTTTTCATGGATATGCAGCAAGCGATCAATGCCAACAATCTGGTACACGGTTTCCTGCGTTCGCTGGGTACCTTGATGTTGCTATGGACGGTCTCCGCCCTGATTGTTGCCGAGATACGCTACCTGGAGGGGGGCAAACTGGGGGTGGATACCTTTGTCGAGGTCGCGCTGGTGGTGGTATTGCGCAAGGTAATCACCTTGCCGGTGCTGGAAGTGGCTCCGCCGATGCAGGAAGTATTGATGTGGGAGGGCGGTGCGCTGGTGCTGGGGGTGCTGTACCTGGTAGTGCGCTGGGCGCAACGCCAGCAATATGATGTGGACGGTATTGCCAGTCAGGATGAGGGAAAACAGCGGTAAAGTTGTGCTGGCATCTGTCACGCGTTAGAGTGCGACACGAAAAAATAACAAACGAGGATATTCATGATGCTCCTGATAATCGTTCTGATCGCGCTGGTGGTATTTACCCTGCTGGCATTTTTTCGCGCTACGGTCGTTAGCTGGTTGCTGGCGATTGTGCTGATAGGCGCGGCGCTGGCGATACAGACGCGATTGTCCGATACCGCTTTGCTGGTGGTTTCCTGTTTGCTGTTGGCTGTTACCCTGTTGTTCGGTGTTTCTTCCCTACGCCGCCATGTTGTCAGTCGTGCCGTTCTCACGCTGTTCCGTAAAATCCTGCCGCCCATCTCGGATACCGAGCAGGAGGCGATTGATGCCGGTACGGTTTGGTGGGACGGCGAACTGTTCAGCGGGCGACCCGACTGGAACAAGTTGCTGGCTTTTCCCCAATGCGGTTTGAGTGCCGCAGAGCAATCCTTTCTGGATAACGAAGTCGAACAACTTTGCGCGATGCTGGACGATTGGGACATCACCCACAATCGTGCCGATCTGCCGCCGGAAGTCTGGCAGTTCATCAAGGACAAGGGTTTCTTCGGCATGATTATCCCCAAACACTATGGCGGGCTGGCGTTTTCCGCGCAGGCGCATTCTGCCGTGGTCAGCAAAGTCGCTTCGCGCAGCGGCACGGCGGCGGTGACGGTGATGGTGCCGAACTCGCTTGGACCCGCCGAGTTGTTGTTGCGCTACGGCACGGACGCGCAAAAGGAAAAATATCTGCGTCGTTTGGCGCAGGGTCTGGAAGTGCCCTGCTTCGCGCTGACCGGACCGTTTGCCGGCTCGGATGCCGGGGCGATTCCCGATTATGGCGTGGTGTGCAAAGGCGAATTTGCCGGACAACAAGACGTGCTGGGCATCCGCCTGAACTGGGAAAAACGCTACATCACCCTGGCACCTGCCGCCACGCTGCTCGGTCTGGCGTTCAAACTGTATGACCCGGAACGGCTGCTGGGTGGCGCAACCGGTCGCGGCATCACGCTCGCGCTGATTCCCACGGATACCAGGGGCGTGCAGATAGGTCGCCGCCATTTTCCGCTCAATTCCGCTTTTTTGAACGGTCCGACGCAGGGCGTGGATGTGTTTGTTCCGCTGGATTACCTCATCGGCGGGGTGGCACACGTCGGCCAGGGCTGGCGCATGTTGATGGAATGTCTGGCGGCGGGGCGCTCGATCTCGTTGCCCGCCAGCAGCGTGGGGGCAATGAAATTGGCGGCACGCACTTGTGGCGCTTACAGCCGGGTGCGCAAGCAATTCAATCTGCCTATCGGTAAGTTTGAGGGCGTGGAAGAAGCGCTGGCACGCATAGGCGCACACACTTACATGGTGGATGCGGCGCGCAAATTTACCGCGCTGGCGGTGGATTTGGGCGAAAAGCCTTCGGTGATTTCCGCCATCATCAAATATCACGCCACCGAGCGCGGGCGCATCGTCATCAACGATGCGATGGATGTGCATGGCGGCAAGGGGATATGTCTGGGGCCGGACAATTACCTTGGGCGGTTTTATCAGCAAACTCCCATCGGCATTACCGTGGAAGGCGCAAACATCCTGACGCGCACACTGATGATCTTCGGTCAGGGCGCGATTCGTTCCCATCCCTATGTGTTGAAAGAAGTCGCCGCCACGCGTGAGCCGGATCAGGAGCGCGCCTTGCAACTGTTCGACGACGCGCTGTTCGGTCATGTCGGATTTGCGTTAAGCAACGCTGCGCGCAGTTTCGTCTTCGGGCTGATGGGCGGTCGGCTTATTCCCGTGCCGGATGGGGTCGTGTGTCGGCGCTATTACCAGCAATTGACGCGGTATTCCTCGGCGTTTGCCTTGAGTGCCGATGTCGCGATGGCGGTGTTGGGCGGCTCGCTGAAACGCCGCGAAAAGCTATCGGCGCGTCTGGGCGACGTGTTGAGCCAGCTGTATCTGTGTTCTGCAACGCTGAAGCGGTTCGCCGACGAGGGTCGTCCCGGGGAAGATTTGCCCTTGGTGCATTGGGCGATGCAGGATGCCCTGTACAAAATACAGCAAGCTTTCGCGGGCGTGATACAGAATTTCCCTAACCCGCTGGTGCGCGGGTTGTTGCAGGTGCTGATTTTCCCGCTAGGGCGGCGCTTGCAACCCCCGTCAGACCAATTGGGACACGAAGTGACCGCGCTGTTGATGCAACCGGGTGCAGCGCGCGACCGCCTGACTTCGGGTATCTATATTCCTGCCGACGAAGAAGAGGCGGTCGGTGCGCTGGAGGCGGCACTCGCCAGCACACTGCAATGCGAACCGCTACAAGCCAGGCTGCATGATGCGCGCAAGGCGGGCAGGCTGACCGCGCTGGAAGAGTTATTGCGCATCGCCGAGGCGCGCGACAAAGGCATCATCACGGCGGAACAGGCTTTGCAACTGCAACGCGACCACGCCCTGCGCCGCAAGGTCATCATGGTGGACGATTTTGCGCCCGAAGCATTGCGCGCAGTTTCCGCATAACAATGATTTAAGTATTCGGACTTTGCCCCAATTTACTTTTCACGCATTTGTGCTGTTA
>JAVHSF010000279.1:0-3410 GCA_036172035.1 Gallionella sp.
CTAAGCACAAATCCAACCTCCCGCATCTCGCCAAACACCGCATCAACGATGCCGATGAACAGCGCGCCGCCGACGAAGCGAACTCCCCCGCCAAATTCCTGAATATGTTCGAACGCCGCGCCAGCAAGGGGCAGTGCGTCAATCAGCCCTATCTGGGCTGCCGCGAATTCGCCGCCAATTTTCGTTTGGTCAAAGACCTTGCCGCCGAACCCGTGCCGATAGCCGAAACGCAGGATTTAGGCTGGATGCTGCACGACATGAACTACAGCAACCTCGCCAGCCCCAGCCCGCGCTTCTTTCGCGCCGAACTGAAAAGCGGCGTGCTGGACTTAACCAATGCGGAGGTACGAGGATGATTCTTCAGGCGCTATGCGATTACTACGAACGCAAGCCGGACTTGCCTCGTCTTGGCTTTGAAACCAAGGCCATTCCGTTTGCGATTGAAATCAATGCAGATGGACAGTTTATTCAATTTGAAGAAACTCTTCCTCGTGAAGGAGGAAAGAGGCTGGGTCGCAATTTTGTTGTTCCACATGGAGCAAAAAGGGCATCGAATGTTGCAGCAAATGTTTTATGGGACAACGCTGAATATGTGCTTGGCATACCAGATATCAAGAAGCTGGCTGATCGAAAATCTAAGGGCAAAGAGGATGAGTATCTTGCTCGCCTGAATGAGATGCACGAGGCTTTCATTGTTGAAGTGCGAACTTGTATAGATACATCACCAGAAGATACTGCATTACGAGCAGTGCTCCTTTTTTTGGAATCCGCAGACAAAACACGGATGCAAGCTCATCCGCTTTGGTCAGAAATATTGGAAACCAATCCAGTAATGACCTTCCGTCTGAACGGCGATCTTGAACTGGTTTGCCAACGCCCCACTATCCGTGCCGCACTGGAGAACACCGTCACCGATGCGGAAGAAATCACTTGCCTGATAAGCGGTGAGCAGGATGGCTTCGAGCGTCTGCATACAGCAATCAAAGGCGTATGGGGCGCGCAGACCAGCGGCGCGAATATCGTCTCTTTCAACAAGGATGCATTCAACTCTTTCGGCAAGGAACAAGGTGCCAATGCGCCTGTCGGCAAGCGCGCCGCCTTCGCTTACACCACCGCACTTAATTATCTGTTGAGCAAAGAGAGTACGCAGCGCATTCAAGTCGGCGATGCTTCTACTGTGTTCTGGTCTGAAAAACACACTGACCTGGAAGATACATTTGCTGACTTGTTCGACGAGCCGCCAAAGGACGATCCGGCAAAGCAAATACACGCCATCGAAGCATTATTCAAAGCACCGCAGATGGGCGCGTTCGGCGACGAGGGCGGCAACACAAGGTTTTATGTTCTTGGCCTCGCACCTAATGCCGCGCGCATCAGCATACGTTTCTGGCAGGTCGGTACTGTCGCTGAAATGTCGGCGCGAATACGCCAACACTTTGCAGACCTGGAAATAACTCACGCCAGTTTTGAAAAGCCCTATCTCTCGCTTTTCCGTCTGCTGGTTTCCACTGCCACGCAAGGCAAGTCGGAAAACATTCCGCCCAATCTGGCAGGCGAATTCATGCGCGCAATTCTTGCCGGGTTGCCCTATCCGCAAACGCTGTTGCAAGCCGCCGTGCGCCGCATTCGCGCCGAGCGCGAAGTGACCTATCCCCGCGCCGCCCTCATCAAAGCTTGCCTCAACCGGCAGGCTCGTTATCTCACCAATGTTCCAGCCTTGGCTGGTTACAGTGGTGGAGATGCCCCTTGCGGGTACTCACCGTCACAAGAAAAGGAGATTGCTGTGTCACTCGATGATTCCAACACCAACCCCGGTTACCGCATCGGTCGCCTTTTTGCCACGCTGGAAAAAATTCAGGAAGAAGCGGTTAATCCCAGCGCTACCATCCGAGACCGTTTCTATGGTGCGGCCTCCAGTACACCCGTCACCGTATTCGCCAATTTGATGAAGCTAAAAAATCATCATCTATCGAAAATGGAAGAAGGCCGCAAACGCTATTTTGAAAAAATCATCGGCCAAATCATGGCCGACATCAATGACTTTCCAGCGCATCTGTGCCTTGCCGACCAAGGGCGTTTCGCCATCGGCTACTACCACCAGCGGCAATTCTTCTTCACCAAATCAGAATCTACATCCACCACTCAAGGAGCATAAACATCATGGCACTGACTAATCGTTACGACTTCGTTTTGCTGTTTGACGTAAAAGACGGCAACCCCAACGGCGACCCGGATGCGGGCAACCTGCCGCGCATGGATGCGGAAACCGGGCGCGGCTTGGTGACAGACGTTTGCATCAAACGCAAAATTCGAGACTTTGTAATGCTCGCCAAAGGAGAAAGCAAACGATTTGATATATGGGTGAAGTCAAAATCACTTGCACTCAATGAACAAATCGAACGCGCTTATGAAGAAAGCGCTGACGTTAAGAGTGCTCTTGAAAGCTGGGACTTATGGCAAAAAGATAAAAAGAAAAATCCAAAGCCACAACGCCATTACGAGGATATTGCCCGTGATTGGATGTGTGATAATTTTTACGACATCCGCACTTTTGGCGCTGTGATGTCAACAAGCGATAAAGATACAAATGAGGAAAGCAGCAAAATCAAAAAAACTGCTGGCCAAGTTCGTGGCCCTGTACAGATAACTTTCAGCCGATCAATTGATCCGATTGTTGCTTTAGAACATTCCATTACTGTATGCGCGCCACGAAAAGGAGATAAACCGGCTGAAGGTCAGATTGGCATTCAGGGGCGCAAATTCACCGTGCCTTATGGCCTCTATGCCGCTCACGGCTTCGTCTCTTCTTTCCTCGCCAAGCAAACTGGCTTCGACGAGAACGATCTGAAATTATTGTGGCAAGCATTGGCGCAAATGTTCGAACACGACCGCTCCGCCGCGCGCGGCGAGATGTCCACGCGCGGGCTGTATGTATTCAAGCACGACAGCGAGTTGGGCAACGCGCCAGCCCACAGCCTGTTCGAGCGTATTCAGCCTAAGCTGAAAAATGAAGTATCTGTCGCGCGCGACTTCGGCGATTACACCGTCACGGTGAATGAAGCTGGTTTACCTCATGGGGTCACGCTTGACAGAATAGTCGGATGAACTGGATTCGTAACTGGCTGACCTCATTCTTGGCTACCGACAAGAGTTTGATGTCCTCATTGTCGCCACAGCACTTGATGTTGGATATGACATGCTTTACAAGGAAAACTTACGGCATGGACAATTAGTTAAACCAAGGATGGAAGCCGACGACCCCATCATGCTTTCCGCGCTCCAGCACTGGAGTTATTGCCCGCGCCAGTGCGCGCTGATTCATCTGGAACAAGTCTTCGACGATAACGTCCACACCATGCGCGGCAATGCGGCGCATGAGCGGGTGGATGATCCTGGGTTTGAAACGTTTG
>JAVHSF010000280.1:0-3370 GCA_036172035.1 Gallionella sp.
GTGTTGCCGTATCTGCATGGGCTGCATCTGGAGGCGGAAGACGCGCTGCCTGGTGTGCCTCCTCACCCCGTTGGCGATGAGCTTGCAAATACCCGCAAGGGGCATGTCCGTGGTTGTACGGCAGCGAGCTGCCAACAACACACGCCATTGCGCATTGTCGTAGCTGTTTTTCCGCACATCAGCAACCACACCGATTTCGATGCGCTGCGCCTGCATCCGCAAGTTGAACTGCTGTTCGCGCCCATCAGCGCGCCCTTGCCGTCCGCCGATTTAATCATTTTGCCGGGTAGCAAGTCGGTGCGCAGTGACTTGGCGAGCTTGCGCCGTGCGGGTTGGGAGGCGCAGATAGAACGTCATCTACGTTATGGTGGCAAGCTCATCGGTATCTGTGGCGGAATGCAGATGTTGGGCGAAGCCATCTACGATCCCCTTGGCATCGAGGGCGAGGTCGGCAGCAGCACCGGGCTAGGCTATTTGCAATTTACAACCACCCTCGAAGCGGAAAAACATTTGCGCAATGTCAGCGGAAAATTGTTATTGTCGGGCAATGCCGCTGTGTCGGGTTATGAAATTCATGCGGGCAGCACGATGGGGACTGCATTGACGAAGCCCTTGCTGCGCTTGGGAGGTAAGGATGATGGCGCAATCTCGGACGATGGCAATATCCTCGCAACCTATGTGCATGGATTGTTCGAGTCGAGTGCGGCAACGGCAGCAATTTTGCGTTGGGTAGGCTTAGACGACGTGCAAGATTTTGATTACGCCGCACGCCGCGAAGCCGATTTGGAACGCTTGGCCGATGCCGTTGAACAACATTTGAATACGGAAAAATTAACGGAATTATTCGGGATGAACCATGCGTGAACTGATATTGGGCGGGGTGCGTTCCGGCAAGAGCCATCTGGCCGAACAGCACGCGCTGCAATCCGGGCTGGCCGTGGTCTATGTCGCCACCGCCGAAGTGCGCGATGCCGAGATGCAGGCGCGCATCGCGCATCATCGCGCACGTCGTCCTGCGTCTTGGCAGGTTATCGAGGCGGGGCAAAATCTGGCCGAGGTGTTGCAGCGCGAGGCGGCGGTCGGGCGCTGTGTGTTGGTGGACTGCCTGACGCTGTGGCTGACGCAATTGCTGTGCGATGCCGACGAGGCAAAGCTGAAATTTGAAGTGGCGGCATTGCTGCGCGCGCTACCTGGCTTGCCCGGAGAAATTATTCTGGTCTCGAATGAAACGAACATGGGTATCGTCCCGCTGGGCGAATTGTCGCGGCGTTATTGCGACGAAACGGGGCGCTTGCACCAGCAACTGGCGCATCTGTGCGAACGAGTGACGTTGACGGTGGCGGGCCTGCCGCTGGTCGTAAAAGGATGACCGCAGGGGCGCGATGAATCGCGCCCCTGCACCTGCAAATGATTTTGGATTTATTTTGGGAAAAACAGCGATGCACGCAAATTTAGATTGGCTAACTCAGATGACGCAACCTTTGCATGAAGAGGCACGCGCAGCGGCGCTGGCGCGGCAGGGGCAACTCACCAAACCGCCCGGCGCGCTGGGGCAACTGGAAGCTGTCGCAGTGCAGCTTGCCGCCCTGCAAGGGACAGAACAGCCGCAAGTGGAGCGCGTGCAGATCAGTATTTTCGCCGCCGATCACGGCATCGCAGAAGAGAGCGTGTCGCTGTTTCCGCAAGCCGTCACCGCCGAGATGGTGCGCAATTTCGCGCGCGGCGGCGCGGCGATTAGCGTGCTGGCCAAACACTTAAACGCCGCATTGGAAGTCATCAATCTTGGCACAGTGTCGGTGGTTGAACCGCTCAACAAGGTGCGTGATGAGCGCATCGCGGCGGGTACGGCAAACTTTGCTAAAGCGGCAGCGATGACCGAAGCCCAACTGGCGGCAGCCTTGCAAGCCGGTGCGGACAGCGTGTTGCGCGCAAAACAGGATGGTGTGCAGTTGTATATCGGCGGCGAAATGGGCATCGCCAACACCACCTCCGCCTCGGCGATTGCCTGCGCTTTGTTAGCCGAATCGCCACAAAACTTGGCCGGGCGCGGCACGGGACTGGATGCGGCAGGCGTGTCACATAAAGCACAAGTCATCGCAGCGGCATTGGCCTTGCACGCACTCGATGCACAGCAGCCACAAGAGGTTTTGCGCTGTCTGGGCGGCTTTGAGATTGCCGCGCTGACGGGGGCTTATATTACTGCCGCACAACAGGGTATCCCGGTGCTGGTGGATGGCTTTATCAGCAGCGTCGCCGCGCTGGTCGCGGTTCGAATAAATCCAGAGGCGCGCGACTGGCTGCTGTTCGCGCACACCTCCGCCGAATCCGGTCACCAGCGCGTGCTGGCAGCGTTGGACGCGCAACCCTTGTTGCAACTGGGGTTGCGGCTGGGCGAAGGCAGCGGTGCGGCGGTCGCCGTTCCCTTGTTGCGTCTGGCCTGCGCCTTGCATAACGGCATGGCGACCTTTGCCGAAGCGGCGGTATCGGGGAAAATCCAGGGCCACCGACGGGGTCAGACCTTTGCTTCATAGTTTCGCAAGTTGGGTTACGGAGTCTTGCATTAACGCCTTGGTTTGCCTCTGCGTGGGCTACGAAAACTTAACCGCTATCACCGCGCCATAGTCTATTTCCCAGTGCAGCGTGTCGGTCAGCGGTATATCGGCCAGTTGCGCCAAAATGGCACGGATGCTGCCGCCGTGTGCGACTAGCGCGATGTTTTGCTGCGGTAACTTTTTCAGATCGGATAGGAACTCCCGCACGCGCTGCATGAGTTGTTGCGCCGATTCGCCGTCGGGCGGGGCATGGTTCATGACATTCTTTGCCCAGTCGTCTATTTCGCCGCGCGGGATGTCATCCCATGCGAGTCCTTCCCAACTGCCGAAGTGCTTTTCCAACAGGCGCGCGTCATTGCGCACTGCGCAGTGTTGCGCCCGAGCCAGAAAATCGGCCAGTTTGCGGGTGCGCAGCAAGGGCGAAGTGAGGATTAAATGCGGCGGCGGAATAAAGCTAACTATTTGATTGCATTCATTATTAAAACTATTGGTAACGTCGGCATCAAGTTGGCCATAACAGATGCCGGGTGCGATGTCGGGGGTGGGGTGGCGGATTAGGGTGAGCGTTTTCATTGCACCTGGAAACGGCAGTTGGACGGGTTGAAGCGTGCGGTTTTTGCAAGCCGGACAAGGCGTAACGAGTGCTGTTGCCGCTTTGGTGGCTTTACCGCCATTGCCTGCCCCCTGCGGGCAGGCAATGGTCGTTCCGTGCCAACGCGTTACAACGCAGTCCAACGCAGCGCCAATCGCGCCATTTGACCCGCAGCGATGCGGCGAACCTGATCGCCTTAAAAATTACCATTAAAATCATTAAGTTT
>JAVHSF010000281.1:0-15425 GCA_036172035.1 Gallionella sp.
GATGCTTTTGCCGAATTTCAGGCGGATTTCGCGCGACGCAGGACGACATTGGCCGGATAGCCAGTAAGACATGAAGCGGTAACAGGCTTCGTGCTAGAATGCGCGCCTTTTGAATGATTCGTGGAGTTGGAAAATGTTTATCAGCAATGCATATGCAGAAACAGCCGGAACGGCTGCAGGTGGTGGTTTTATGGAATTCTTGCCGTTGGTCGCACTGATCGCGGTGTTTTACTTCCTGGTTTTGCGTCCCCAATCCAAGCGTGCCAAAGAGCACAAAGCCATGGTCGAAGCACTGCAACGCGGCGATGAAGTTGTGACGGCGGGCGGTGAAGTCGGTCGTGTAGCCAAGGTTTTTGAGGAATATGTCAGCATCGAGTTTGCTGAAAATTTTGAAGTAACCGTGCAAAAAGTGGCGATTCAGACTGTGTTGCCCAAAGGGACGATCAAGTCTATCAAGTAGTTTCGGCAATATGTTGCAAGCATCACTTTAGAGGTCGTTATGAACCGTTACCCACTGTGGAAAAATCTGCTGATATTTTTTGTCTTGCTGGCAGGTCTTGTTTATACCTTGCCGAATTTTTTCGGTGAATCGCCCGCCGTGCAGGTATTGCCGTTGCGTACCAGCCTGAAGGCCGATGCGGTGTTGCTGGGCCGTGTGGAAGATGCACTCAGGGCAGCCAGCATCAAGCCGGAACGGGTCGCCCTGGACGGCAATAGCATCAAGGCGCGTTTTGCCGATACCGATACACAACTCAAAGCCAAAGACGTGCTGGGCAGTCAGTTGGGCGAAGATTACGTGGTGGCGCTGAACCTGTTGCCGCGTTCACCACAGTGGTTGACGAGCCTGCACGCGCTGCCGATGTATCTCGGTCTGGATTTGCGCGGCGGGGTGCATTTCCTGTTGCAGGTGGACATGAAAGCCGCGCTGGACAAGGCAATGGATGCCGGGGCAGGCGATCTTCGCAGCGCCTTGCGCGAAGAGAAAGTCTCGTATTCAGGTGTTAACCGCGAGGGCAAAACCTTGCAGGTTAAATTCCGTGATGCCGAGTCGCGCGGCAAGGGCGAGGAAAAAATCAAGCAGGCTTTCACCGATTACGCGTTGACACCTAAAGATGAAGCGGGCGAGTTTTTGCTGCTGGCGACACTCAAGCCTGAAGCGGAACATCGCATCCAGGAATCGGCGGTGCAGCAAAACTTGCTGACCTTGCGCAACCGGGTCAATGAATTGGGCGTGGCCGAGCCGGTGATTCAGCAACAGGGCGCGGATCGCGTGGTGGTGCAGTTGCCCGGCGTGCAGGACACCGCGCGCGCCAAGGATATTCTGGGTCGTACCGCGACGCTGGAAGTGCGCATGGTGGATGAAGAACACCCGGTCGTCGAAGGTGCGGTTGCGCCTTTTGGCACGGAGATGTTCAAGAATAGCGACGGCGGCTATCTGCTGGTGAAAAAACAGGTCATTCTGACCGGCGAACGCATTAACGACGCGCAGCCCGGTTTTGACAATCGCAACAACGAGGCTGCCGTGCACATCAATCTGGACGGTGTGGGTGCGCGCAAATTCAAGGATGCAACCCGCGAGAACGTTGGCAAGCGCATGGCGATCATCCTGTTTGAAAAGGGTAAAGGCGAAATCGTCACGGCTCCTGTCATTCGCGAAGAAATTGGCGGTGGCCGGGTGCAGATCAGCGGCAAAATGAGTACCGAAGAAGCGCAAAATACCGCGCTGCTGTTGCGTGCCGGCGCATTGGCCGCGCCGATGGAAATCGTTGAAGAACGCACCATCGGCCCCAGTCTGGGGGCGGACAATATCTCGCGTGGTTTCAATTCCACCAAGATCGGTTTTATGATGATTGCGGTGTTCATGGTGGCTTACTACCTGATGTTCGGCACGATTTCGGTATTTGCGTTGGCGGTCAACCTGTTGTTGCTGGTGGCACTGCTGTCCATGCTGCAGGCGACGCTGACCTTGCCGGGGATGGCGGGTATCGCGCTGACACTGGGTATGGCGATTGACTCCAACGTGTTGATTAACGAACGTATACGGGAAGAGCTGCGCAACGGAATTACCCCGCAGGCGGCGATCAAGGCGGGATATGAGAACGCGTTCGCCACTATCGTTGACTCGAATATCACCAACCTGATCGCCGGTATCGCGCTGTTCCTGTTCGGCTCCGGGCCGATCAAGGGCTTTGCGGTGGTGCTGTGTCTGGGTATTTTGACTTCGATGTTCAGCTCGGTGTTGGTGTCGCGCGCCATCGTTAATTTCATCTATGGCCGTCGCGCCAGGTTGACGCACGTTTCAATCGGTTAAAACCTCTCCCCAAACTCGTCAGCGGGGGAGGGGTGCTGGTCCTCGGGACGAGAGCTGGCGGGTGAACAATAAGGAAAAGAAATGGAATTTTTCAGGATTAAGCACGACATACCGTTTATGAGCTATGGGCGATATACCACGGCAATCTCGCTGGTGACCTTTTTGTTTGCAGTATTTTTTCTCGCGACCAAAGGCTTGAATTTCGGCGTGGATTTCACCGGTGGTACCGTGCTGGAAGTGCATTACTCGCAACCCGCTGACCTGGTGAAAGTGCGCCAACAACTGGCGGCAGGCAATCTTCCCGATGCGCAGGTGCAGAATTTTGGCTCCAGCCATGACGTGCTGATTCAAATCCCGCTCAAGGAAAACTTCTCCGGCGCGCAGTTGAGCGAGCATGTGATGGAAGCATTGCACCAGCAGGATGCCAGTGTGGAAATGCGCCGCGTCGAATTTGTCGGTCCGCAAGTCGGCAAGGATTTGGTCGAAAACGGTGCGATGGCACTATTGCTGGTCAGCCTGGGCATCATCGGTTATTTATGGATACGCTTCGAGTGGAAATTCGGCCTGTCCGCCATCATCGCCAACCTGCATGACGTGGTGATTATTCTCGGCTTTTTCGCTTTCTTCCATTGGGAATTCTCGCTGTCGGTGCTGGCGGCGGTACTCGCGGTATTGGGTTATTCGGTGAACGAGTCGGTCGTCGTGTTCGACCGTATCCGCGAAAATTTCCGCAAGATGCGCAAGGCGGAAGTCCACGAAATTATTGATAACGCGATTACCCGCACCATGTCGCGCACCATCATCACCCACGGTTCCACGCAGATGATGGTCGGCGCGATGCTGTTCATGGGCGGCGAGACGCTGCATTATTTCGCCATGGCGCTGACTATCGGCATCCTGTTCAGTATCTATTCCTCGGTGCTGGTCGCCAGCCCCATCCTGATGTGGCTGGGCGTGTCGCGCGAAGACTTCATCAAACCGGAAAAAGTCGAAACGGAAGAAGTGCTTCCGTAAAAACCCAGGGAAGGGTGAAGGGAGCGCGCCCCGGGCGCGCCAGCAAAACATCCTTTACGCCTGCCCCGCGCCCCCTTTTTGAAAAGGAACTGTTGATTTGTTGGCCACCCTGATAGACATCTTGCTGCATCTGGACGCTCACCTGCTGGTGATGGTGCAGGACTATGGCATCTGGGTGTATGGCATCCTGTTTCTGATCATCTTTGCCGAAACGGGTCTGGTGTTCGCCCCTTTTCTGCCGGGTGATTCGCTGTTGTTCGTGGCGGGCGCGCTGTGCGGGCTGGGCGCGTTGCAGTTGCATTGGCTGATGCCTTTGCTGATGCTGGCTGCGTTTAGCGGCGACAATACCAATTACTGGCTGGGGCGTTTGCTGGGGATGCGCTTGTTTCTGCGGTTCGAGGGCAGATTGCTCAAGCGTGAGCATCTGGAAAAGACGCACGCCTTTTACGAGAAGCATGGCGGCAAGACCATCATCTTTGCGCGCTTCATGCCCATCATCCGCACCTTTGCACCGTTCGTGGCCGGCATCGGCACGATGAATTACCGCCTGTTTCTGATGGTCAGTGCATTGGGTAGTGTTGCCTGGATCGGCAGCCTGACGCTGGCAGGCTATTTCTTCGGCAACATTCCCGTGGTCAAGAACAACCTCACCCTGATTATTCTCGCCGTCATCCTGATTTCCTTCCTGCCCGGCATCATCCAGTTTATCCGCCATCGCGCGAATTGAATTATCGTCTTAAGAAAGCGTATGCTCATGTCTGCCCGATCCCGGATTGCGGGCTTCTTGGAATTTGCAACAAATTTTTGTGAACGCTTAAGTAAAAGATTAGTCATAATCCGGTCGTGAAAATTTGACCACTTTAAGGAGTTTGAAAATGAAGAAAAGTTTAGTCGCGTTGGGTGTCGCATCCTTGTTCGGCAATGTACAAGCGGCTGATTTCGTGGATAACGCGCGGGTGGTTTCCAGCACGCCAATTTATGAGCGGGTCAACGAGCCACGTCGCGAATGCTGGACGGAAACGGTGCAGAGTGCGCCTCGTGAGCGTTCCATGACAGGAACCGTGGTGGGTGGGGTGGCCGGCGGTCTGTTGGGTAGCCAGGTGGGCGGTGGGCATGGCAACACTGCGGCAACGGGTGTGGGCGCGGTAGCCGGTGCGGTGGTGGGGGATAGCGTGTCCAATCCCAACAGCGGGCGCTCGGCTACGGGCGGTATCGTCGGCGGATTGGCGGGGGCTTTGCTGGGCAGCCAGGTTGGCGGCGGTTCGGGCAACAAGGCAGCGACAGCGGCGGGGGGTATCGCCGGGGTATTGATCGGTGACCGTGTCGCCAATCCAGACCAGCCTGGCAGCCAACAGGTTGAGCGTTGCCGTGATGTGGGAAATAGCCGTGAAGTCATCAATGGTTACAACGTCACTTATCGTTACAATGGCCGCGATGTCACCACGACCCTGCCTTACGATCCGGGCAACAGCGTACGTGTAGGGGTCAGTCTGATTCAGGAGCAACAGCCTGCCGTGCAACGCCGACCCGTGCAGCGGGATCGTTACGACAGGCAGGATGATAGACAATACCGCGACGACAATCGTTATTGAGTCCTGTCCATAACAGCAAAAAGCCCGGCTTGCCGGGCTTTTTGCTGAACGGTTGTCGGGCTGGATCAGCCGAAGCGACCCGTGATGTAGTCTTCCGTTTCCTTGCGTTTTGGGTTGGTGAATACCGTGCTGGTTTCGCCAAATTCCATCAGGTCGCCCAGATACATGTAGGCGGTGTAATCGGACACACGCGCGGCCTGTTGCATGTTGTGGGTGACGATGACGATGGTGAAGTCTTCCTTCAGTTCATCAATCAGCTTTTCGATGTGGGCGGTGGAGATGGGGTCGAGTGCGGAAGTGGGTTCGTCCAGCAGCAGGATTTCCGGTTTGACCGCGATCGCGCGGGCAATGCACAGGCGCTGTTGCTGGCCACCGGAAAGTCCCATCCCGCTTTGTGTCAGTTTATCTTTCACTTCATCCCACAGCGCGGCCTTTTTCAACGCCCATTCTACCCGCTCTGCCATGTCGTTTTTGTTCAGATTCTGGTATAGCTTGACACCGAATGCGATGTTGTCATGGATGGACATCGGGAAGGGGGTCGGCTTTTGGAAAACCATGCCAATTTTCGCGCGCAACTTGTTAAGGTCTTGATTTTTATCAAGAATATTGTTTCCGTCCAGCATGATCGAACCCGTCGCTGTTTGTTTTGGGTAAAGTTCGTACATACGGTTGAAGGTGCGCAGCAGTGTGGATTTGCCGCAACCGGACGGGCCGATAAAGGCGGTCACTTTCTTGTCGGCGATGTCCAGATTGATGCTGTTCAGGGCGCGGTATTTGCCGTAATAAAAGTTAAGATCTTTGACAACGACTTTCGGGTTGGCGATGTTTTCAGCGTTCATTGCTAGGCCTTGTTAATGAGATGAAGCGTTTTGACGGAACAGTACGCGTGCCAGGATGTTGAGCGTCAGCACGCTGAAGGTAATCAGCAATGCGCCTGCCCAGGCCAGATTTTGCCAGTCTTCGTAGGGACTCATGGCAAACTGGAAGATGACTACCGGCAAATTGGCCATGGGTTGATTCATGTCGTCGCTCCAGAACTGGTTGTTCAGCGCGGTGAACAGCAGCGGCGCGGTTTCGCCGCTGATGCGCGCGATGGACAGCATCACGCCAGTGATGATGCCGGCGCGCGCGGCGCGCAGCGTGACGAAGTTGATGACTTTCCATTGCGGTGCGCCGAGTGCGGCAGCGGCTTCACGCAGGGTGCTGGGAACCAGTCGCAGCATGTTTTCGGTGGTGCGGATCACAATCGGAATGACGATGATGGCCAGCGCCAGCGTACCTGCCCAGCCGGAGAAGTGTTTGACGTGTATGACATATACCTCGTAGACAAACAGACCGATGACGATGGAAGGCGCGGACAGCAGAATATCGTTGATGAAACGGGTGATCGGCGCCAGCCAGCCGCGCTCGCCGAATTCGGCCAGATAGGTGCCTGCCAATATGCCGATGGGGGTGCCGATCGCCGTGCCGCCCACGGTCATCATCAGACTACCAAATATGGCATTCCATAACCCGCCCGAACTGCCCGGCGGCGGGGTCATTTTTGTGAATACTTCAGAGGTGAGTGCGGGTAAGCCGTGATCCAGCAAAGTCCACAAAATCCAGCATAGCCAGAACAGGCCGAAGCCCATCGCCAGTACCGAAACGGTCAGACCCAGGGCGTTGGCGAAGCGGCGGCGTGTATAAAGATTCAGCATGATTGTTACGCTGCCTTTCCCTCGCGTTTGCTCAGTTTGTAGAGCATGTAGCGCGAGATTGATAGCACCACGAAGGTGATGAAGAACAGAATCAGACCGAGTTCGATCAGCGAGGCGGTGTATAGCTCGCCAAAGGCTTCGGTGAATTCGTTGGCCAGTGCCGAGGAAATACTGTTACCCGGATTGAGCAAGGATTTGGTCAGTTCGTGGGCGTTACCGATCACGAAAGTGACCGCCATGGTTTCGCCCAGCGCGCGTCCCAGTCCCAGCATGATGCCGCCCGCCACGCCAATTTTGGTGTAAGGCAGCACGATGTGCAGCATGACTTCCCATGTGGTTGAACCGAGGCCGTAGGCCGATTCCTTGAGCATCGCCGGCACGACATCAAATACGTCGCGCATCACTGAGGCAATAAACGGGATTACCATGATGGCGAGAATGATGCTGGCCGTCAGGATACCGATGCCCATCGGCGGGCCGGAGAAGAAAGGGCCGATATAGGGCAGCGTGCCGATATGCTGGTTGAGCCAGGGTTCAACGTGGTCGGCGAACAGGGGCGCGAAGACAAACAAGCCCCACATGCCGTAAATGATGCTGGGAATGCCTGCCAGCAGTTCAATCGCGACACCGAGCGGGCGGCGCAGGATGCGCGGGGAAAGTTCGGTCAGGAATAGCGCGATACCGAAGCTCACCGGAATCGCGATGAGCAGGGCGATAAAGGAGGTGATGAGTGTGCCGACGATGGGAATCAGCGCACCGAATTGATCGTTGACCGGATCCCAGTCGGGACTGATCAGAAAGCCAAAACCAAAGGTCTTGATCGCGGGCATGCTGCCCAGCACCAGTGAGGTAATGATGGCTGCAAGCAGGACGAGTACGCCGAAAGCGGCGATACGGGTCAGATTGCGAAATATGGCATCAAAAATAGACTGTCTTTTAAGACTTGCTTCGTGTAATAACATCGGCATAGTTATTTACTTTATTTGGATAAACTTTGGGCTAAGTGCCAATAATGACGGGGGGCATCAGCCCCCCGTCATTATAGCTTAGGGTGGTGCAATGTCTGCCACGCCCGTTTACTTATTTCCAGATTGCCTTGCCGTTTGCGTCCTTGATTTGTTTTTTCCATGCTGCATGAATCAATTTCTTCACGCTGTCAGGCATGGTGATGTAGTCCAGATCGGCCGCAATCTTGTCGCCATTGGCGTAAGCCCAGTCAAAGAACTTCAGCACGGCTTCGCCGGATTGAGGTTTATCTTGTGTTTTATGCATCAAAATGAAGGTTGCGCCGCTGATAGGCCAGCTTCCCTTGCCCGCTTCGTTGGTGAGAATTTCAAAGAAGCCGGGAGCCTTATTCCAGTCAGCGCCAGCAGCAGCAGCCTTGAAGCTGGCTTCGTCAGCCACAACATAGCTGCCTTCACGGTTCTTCATTTGCACGGTAGTCATCTTGTTTTGCAAGGCGTAAGCATATTCAACATAACCAATAGCGCCCTTGATGCGCTGAACGTAAGAAGCAACCCCTTCGTTGCCCTTGCCGCCGGTACCGGCTTTCCAGGAAACAGCCGTACCTTCGCCTACGTTGGCTTTCCACTCCGCACTCACCTTGGACAGATAGTTGGTGAAGATGAAGCTGGTGCCGGAACCATCGGAACGATGCACGACGGTGATGAGGTCATCAGGCAGCTTGAGGTCTTTGTTCAGTGCGGCGATCGCCGGGTCATTCCACTTGGTGATCTTGCCCAGGTAGATTTGTGCCAGGGTTTCGCCATCCAGGTGCAGATGGCCGTTGGCTATGCCGTTTACGTTAACGACCGGAACGACACCGCCGATGATGGTAGGGAATTGCATCAGGCCGTTTTTGTCGAGTTCTTCGAGTGTCAAAGGCTTGTCCGACGCGCCGAAATCCACGGTTTTGGCGGTGATTTGCTTGATGCCGCCACCGGAACCGATGGACTGATAGTTCATGTTAATGCCTGTTTTTGCCTTGTAGGCTTCAGCCCATTTTGCGTAAGCAGGGTAAGGGAAAGTCGCGCCCGCACCGGTGATGTCGGTGGCAGAGCTGATGCTGGCGCAGGCCAATGCAGAGGTGGCTGCGAGGGCGATAACGAGTTGCTTTAATTTGATATTCATGCTTTCTCCAAAAGTATTTAGCGGGTCACTGGTTGCAAGTTTGCTGGTGTTTATTCTGGTGTTGCCCAGGTTATGCCGTTAAAAGCAGCAACGCTTCGAGGCGATGCGCATCTTAACGGCCTTGTATGACAGGAATATTACAGTGGAGCAAACGGCCTTGCGCATGACAGACACCTTGCGCGTCAATTGGTTTTGATGTCTGCGGCGATGCGATTTTTGTTTTTGCGCCGTTCGAGATGGTGCAAACCGGCAAAGGTTAGCCAGCCGACCAGAATCAGGCAAAGCGTAAAAATGCCGTAAGAGACGGGCCAGGGTATGCCGCTGGTCATCATCGAATATTCCGACATGCCGCCGATGCCAGCCAGCACGTTGAGCGGCATGAACACCACGCTGATGACGGTCAGGCGCTTGATGTCCTTGTTCTGGTTGATGTTGATCGAGCTGTCCGTGGCATCCATCAGGAAGTTGATCTTGTTGAACAGGAAGGCGGTGTGTCCGTCCAGCGATTCGATGTCGCGCAGAATTTCGCGCACATCTTCGTGCTGCGACTCCGATAGAAACTTGGCGCGCATCAGAAAAGACAAGGCGCGCCGGGTATCCATCACATTGCGGCGGATGCGCCCGTTCAGGTCTTCCTCCTCGGCGATGGAGGCCAGTATCATGGCTGCTTCCTCGTCGGTGATGTGCGACCTCAGCACCTGCCGCCCCACCTCGCCCAGTTCCCTGTAAATATCTTCCAGTGCGTTGGCCGAATATTCCACATCGGCGGCATACAGGTCGAGCAATACATCCTTGGCTTCGGAAACGTAATTGGTTTGCGCGCGCGCGCGCAAACGTTGCAGGCGGAATACCGGCAGTTCTTCTTCGCGTATCGTGAACAGGGTGCCGTTGTGCAGCACGAATGCCACGGCCACGTTGCGTGATTCCTCCACGCGATCCAGCAAAAAGTCCGAGTGCAAATGCACTTCGCCGTTGTCTTCCATATAGAAGCGGGCGCTGGTTTCCAGGTCGGTCAGGGCTTTCGGGTTGGGCAACTCCACGCCGTATTGCGCCTTGGCCCAGGCGATCTGCGCCTCATCGGGTGCGACCATGTCTATCCAGATCGGCTTGGTGAGTGCGAGATCCTTGCGGTTGGTGATGGCAATTTGCCGCAAGCGCCCTTCGTGCAGGTCAAACACCCGTATCGCCATGTTGTGACCCATGGGTTCGGCCTCGGCATCGGTAACCAGCTCGGCACGGATGTCATCCTTCATGACCAGCAGGATTTCTTCCTTGCGTTCCTCGGGTATCAGTTGCCAGACCGCCTCGCGGTCATCCGGCGACAGGGCTTCCATGATGTCGGCGACCGACTGGTGGTCGAGTTGTGCCAGCCTGACTTCCAGTTCGGCCAGGTTTTGCTTGTGCGCCAGTGTCTCAATCAGTTTGTGTTTTTGCAGTAACCTGTTGACCTGTAACAGGTTTCTTTGCATTTCCAACTGTTTTGATTCGTTGTCTGATTCCGGCATGATTCAGCCCGTCCGTAAAATTTGTGCGAATTTTAGCTTAATACGGCTGGTGGGGCGGGACATATTGTGGCTTATCGTTCCCGCAGGGAAATTCATGAAAAATTCACGAGGCTGCAATATTGATGTCTTATCATCCGCCGGATTGACTTGATAAATAGGGAGACAGATGGAAAGTCCGCATAAAGGTAAAACCGGTTTGAAGCGCGTCTGGAATGCTTTGTCGTATTCGCTGGCTGGATTGGCTGCCGCGTTTCGTCATGAAGATGCGTTTCGTCAGGAGGTATGGTTGGCGGTCATTCTGATTCCCGCCGCATTGCTGACGACAGCCGGTCATTT
Source organism: Gallionella sp. (assembly GCA_036172035.1). Lineage (GTDB taxonomy): Bacteria > Pseudomonadota > Gammaproteobacteria > Burkholderiales > Gallionellaceae > Gallionella. The sequence continues at coordinate 10,586 of JAVHSF010000281.1, forward strand.
GGCAAAAGCCATCATGATTGCCAGCGTGTTGCTGGTGCTGATTGTCGAGTTGCTCAATTCGGCGGTGGAAGCGGCGGTTGACCATACTTCGCTGGCCGACCATCAACTCGCCAAGCGCGCCAAGGATATAGGCAGTGCGGCGGTGTTGTTGAGTTTGCTGAATGTGGCTTCAGTGTGGTTGCTGGCGCTACTGGGTTGATTGATACGACCCTCATAAAATTCGCGGCTGTCATAAATCGGTCATGTTGCTGGTTTAGGGTGTGTCCCTTTACCCTGAACGGATACCACCATGCCGAGTAATGAACATATTTCCACCCGATTTGATAGCGAGCTCGATGAAATTTGCAACGCTGTATCGCAAATGGCAGAGTTGGTCGAAGCGCAGACGCGGGGAGCCATCGCGGCATTGTTGGGTGGCGATATTAGCGGGCTGGATTTCATCATCAAGAACGACCATCAGGTGAACAGGATGGAAGTCAATATTGATGAAATAAGTGTGCAAGTGGTTGCGCGCCGCCAGCCCACGGCGCGCGATCTGCGCCTGTTGATGGCCGTGAGCAAGACCGTGACCGATCTCGAACGCATCGGCGATGAAGCGCAAAAGATCGCCCGTATGGGCAAGTTGCTGTCCGCCAGTAACGGACTCGAAGTGCCGCGTTTTCACGAGATTGCCGAAGCGGCAGACATCGCCATGGTGATGTTGCGCCAGGCCATGCAAGCCTTCATGACTCTCGATGCGGAACTGGCCGCACAAGCCATGGGTTTTGATGACCGGGTGGACGAGCGATTCAGACTGGTCGTCCGTCATCTGGTCGCTTGCATGATCGAAGATCCGCGCACAATTTCGAGATCGCTCGCCCTGCTGAATATCGTCAAGGCAGTCGAACGTATGGGCGACCATGCGCAAAATATCGCTGAGTACGTCATCTATATGGTGAAAGGGCGCGACGTGCGACATTTGAATGATGCCGAAATGGACGAATGACACTCGTTGGCATTTTTTTGAGGTTGTTTCAGGTCTGAATGTAGCTTTCTGGGAAGGCAATCGAAACAATGCCCGTTATCACCGTTTGTGGTGACGGGCATTCGTCGTTCAGGCAATGGATCAAGGATGCACTGATAAACTCATTGCGGAGAATGAGGCGAGTGCTGGCATGACCATGATGACGGTGATCATCAAGGTCACTCCCCAGCGGACGAGATGGAATAAAAATTGCCAGTGTTTTTTCATGTTTATCCTTGCGGTCGTTGTTTTTGAGGAAATGCGCATTTCAGGAAAGGCTCTATTTCAGGAAATGCTTGGCATAGCGGCTGTTCATGCGCGACATGGGCAGCAGGATGAACAGGTCGGCGGTGTTGAATTCGGGATCCCAGGCCGGTTCGCCGCAAATGTAAGCCCCCAGGCGCAGGTAACCTTTGAGCAGGGGCGGTGCGGGTACGTCGAGATTCTGGTTCAGGGCGTGCAGCGGCAAGGGGCAGCGAGGGAAGACGTGATATTCGACAGGCGCGCCATGCGTCAGGTGCAGTTTGCGGTAGAGACTGGCAGCAGTATGCCCGCCGTCGGCCATGCTGATGCTGGCGCAGCCGATCAGGTATTCGTAGCGATGTTGCGACATATATTGCGCCAGCCCCCCCCATAACTGGGCAATAGTCGCGCCGTCGCGGAAGTCGCGGTGTACGCAGGAACGCCCCACTTCGACCATCTGGTTGCTCAAATGCAGCAAGCGGGTCATGTCGAATTCGGTTTGTGCATAGTAGCCGCCGCACTGTTCTGCCTGGTCTGGCGAGAGGATGCGGTAGGTTCCCACGACCTTGTTTCCGTCGCTTTCGCGTACGATTAAATGCTCGCAAAAATCGTCGAATGCATCAATGTCAAATTTCTTGCCGGGCAGGGTAGCGCCCATTTCTTTGGCGAAAACCTTGTAACGCAGACGCTGCGCCTCCAGCACTTCCATTGGGCTGCGCGCCAGAGAGGTTGTTAAGCGACGTGTTGTAGCAGTTTGTGCAGCATGATTGAGTGCCAGCATGGGATCTCCGCGTGAAATGAATGAAGCTGTTCCCAGCTTAGAGTGGGGCTGTTGCAGCGGGATGAAGAAAATATGAAGAAACAGTTAAACCGCTATTTGGGCAGATTGTGGAGTATCGGGTCGAGCAGCAGCACATAAGCCGACTGCGCTGAGAGCAGGGCGTGAGGGAGGGCGCAAGGCGCTTGTAAAAAGTTTTGCGCGGAAATCGGGTTATGCAATTCGTCACTGATGGCCTGTTGCGCGCTGCGTGCCAAGGCGCGGCGATTGGCATCCGGGGCGAGCGCAGGCGTGCATACCGCCACCGCGTTGATCCGGGGGCCGCGCAGAATACGCCAGATAGATAGGGCCAGCGTCATGTCGCCGGTGAACTCAGCCAGCGTGCTGGCTCTGCCATATATGTCCTGATAACGCAAGGCAATCGGACATAGCCTTACGCCCGCATCAATGGCTGGCTGGATCAGGGAAGAGTGAAAATGTCCGACTTGTTTGCCGTCTGTGGTCGTGCCTTCGGGAAATAGTCCGACACAAACGCCTTGTTCGAGCAGGGTGCTGATTTGCAGGTTGATTGCGGCGGTATCCTTGCGCAGCGCGCGTTCGATGAAGATCGTGCCGCTGCGCTGGCATAGCCAGCCGATTAGCGGCCAGCGTCGCACCTCGGATTTTGCGATGAAAAACGCGGGATGAAGCGCGTTCAGCACGAAAATATCCAGCCAGGAGGTGTGGTTGGCAATCATCATGCAAGCCGATTCGTCGCACGCGCTTTGCTCGCCTTTGGCTTGGAGAGCGACATTGAGAATGATCAGCAGATGCCTGCTCCAGGTTTTCAGGATGTAGCGTTGCCAGGCGCGACTCAGCAGCGGATAAAAGAGTGCCAGCAAGACATAATAAAAAAGGTGCAAAGCGAGGCGACTGCCCCGGAACAGACTGACCAGGATATTTGGCGCTGCTTCAGGCATAACGAACGCTGGCTATATCGGCTTCGCCTTTTGGTTGAGCCGGTTGGCGTTGTTCGATGAACAGGCTGTTGCCCGGGATTTTTTTGGCCATTTTTTTGGCGATTGTGGCTGCTTCCGATACTTCGTGATGGGAGCGGAAGAGCCCGGGCGTAATTGGGATCGCACCGATAGATAGGGTGGGCAGCGGCTGATGAACCAGGTTGCCTTGCCGGTCTTCAGTCGTGTAACCGCCCGCCGCACGGTGTTGTTTGTCGAACAGTGAGCCGGACGTTTGCGCAAAGTCGGCGAGCGCCCGATTGCAGCGCAGCTCCCAATCTTCGCTTTGCATGACCAGAATAAAATCATCCCCACCGATATGGCCGATAAAGTCGTTCCTCGGATCGCATAGTTTACCGAGCAGCCTGCCGGTAAACTGGATGACCTCGTCGCCTTTGCGGTAGCCGTACACATCGTTGAATGGCTTGAAATGATCAAGATCGCCGTAACAGATGGCAAATGATTGATTGGATTGAATTAAATTGTCTATCTTTTCGTTGATTGGCACGTTGCCGGGCAGGAGTGTGAGCGGGTTCGCGTAGCGTGCCGTTTCGATCTGTGTCTTGGTGATGGCGCGCAACAGATCCTGTCCCGTGCCAAGACCCAGGTAGCGTCCTTGTCCGGTGATGAGAAAGCCATCGGTGAAATGCTGGATGTCAGATTCGCTTAGGAAGCCGCTCAATTCATGAATCGGCGTGGATTTCTCCACCAGCAAAGGCGTTTTATTCATTAGCACGGTGCAGGATTTTTTCCCCAGCAGTTCGCGCTGAAAGGGTTGGGAAAAATGCTCCAGAAACTGATTGCGATTGATTAACCCGACCGGGCGGCCATGCTTGACGACCGGAATGGCAGACAGGTTTTTATTCGCGGAAAATAGCTGCAAGATGGTTTCATTGTCCGTGTCAGGCTGGACGGGGGCGATATAGCGCAACAGCGTTTCTGCAGCGACATTATGCGTGCTTCTGTAGGGTTGTTCCGCGCTGCAGGAAGCGTTAATCAGGCAAACGGCTTCGGTTGGCAGCGTCAACGGTGGAACCGGTGCGGGGCGGGCGATGAAATAGCCCTGTCCGCAAGCGATACCGATGTCGCGCACTACCCTGAATTCGGCATCGGTTTCGATCCCTTCGGCGATGACTTGCGTACCCGAGCTTAGCGCGATGCTTTGAATGGAACGCAGGAACTGTTGTTTGAGCGGGTCGGAATTAACGCCCTGCACGAAATGCATATCAATCTTCACATAATCGGGACGTAACTCGGACCATAGCCTCAAGCTGGAAAAGCCTTCGCCGAGATCATCCAGCGCGATTTGAAAACCCATGCTGCGGTAATGCAGCAAGGCGGTGCGCATATTGTCAAAATCGTAAGTGGGCTGGTTTTCGGTAATCTCTATAATAACCAGTCTGGGATCAATCCCCAGATGTTCAAGATAAATGAGCGTTTCACCGTTTTTGAAGTCGGGATGGATCAATACTTCCGGGCTAATGTTCAAAAATAATTTTCCCGGCAGGTTTTGCGCGGCAAATGCTGCCAGCACGATTTGTCGGCTCAACATTTCCACTTCCAGGGCAAGCCCCTGCTGGGCGGCTGCGGCGAACAGATTTGCCGGGGAATGTAGCAGGCTGTCAGCCGGGCCGCGTATCAGGCCTTCATAGCCCAGAATCGTGCCATCGGTCATATCCATGACGGGTTGAAACAGCGCCGAAAGGTTGCGTTGGTTGAGAATGTCCGGTAGCGTTTTCATAATCAATTGAGCCTGTTCAAGAATGTGTAGGTGAGGATATTCCCCGGATGTTTCAGTTTGGTTAAGTGGTCGTTGTTTTT
>JAVHSF010000282.1:0-3342 GCA_036172035.1 Gallionella sp.
TTAACGGCGCATGGAGTCGAAGAATTCGGCGTTGTTTTTGGTCGCCTTGATTTTGTCGAGCAGGAATTCCATCGCTTCCAGTTCGTCCATCGGGTAGAGCAGTTTGCGCAGCAGCCAGATTCTTTGCAGGATGTCGGGCTTGATCAATAGCTCTTCCTTGCGCGTACCCGAACGGTTGACGTTGATCGCGGGATAAATGCGCTTCTCGGCCATGCGGCGATCCAGATGGATTTCCATGTTACCGGTACCCTTGAATTCTTCATAGATCACATCGTCCATGCGCGAGCCGGTATCCACCAGCGCGGTGGCGATGATGGTAAGCGATCCGCCTTCTTCGATGTTGCGCGCCGCGCCGAAGAAACGCTTGGGGCGATGCAGCGCATTGGCATCCACGCCGCCGGTCAATACCTTGCCGGAAGAGGGGATGACGGTGTTGTAGGCGCGTGCCAGACGGGTAATCGAATCCAGCAGAATCACCACATCCTTCTTGTGTTCGACCAGGCGTTTGGCTTTTTCCAGCACCATTTCCGCGACCTGTACGTGGCGGCTGGCGGGTTCGTCGAAGGTTGAGGCAACCACTTCGCCGCGCACGGTGCGCATCATCTCGGTCACTTCTTCGGGACGTTCGTCTATCAGCAGCACGATTAGTACGGCATCGGGATTATTGGCCGAGATGGAATGCGCGATGTGTTGCAACATCACGGTCTTGCCGGACTTGGGCGAGGCGACCAGCAGACCGCGCTGACCCTTGCCGATAGGCGCGACGATGTCAATGATGCGGCCGGTAATGTTCTCTTCGGCGCGAATGTCGCGCTCCAATACCAGCGGCTTGGTCGGGAACAGCGGCGTCAGGTTTTCAAACAGGATTTTGTTCTTGGTGTTTTCGGGCGGTTCGCCGTTAACGTTGTCCACCTTGACCAGGGCGACATAGCGCTCGCCATCCTTGGGGGTACGAATTTCGCCCTCGATGGAATCGCCGGTATGCAGATTGAAGCGGCGTATCTGGCTGGGGCTGACATAGATGTCATCAGGACCTGCCAGGTAAGAGGTGTCGGGTGAGCGCAGGAAGCCGAAGCCGTCCGGCAGAATCTCAAGCGTGCCGTCGCCGAAAATGCTTTCGCCTTTTTTGGCATGGCTTTTCAGTAGCGCGAACATCAAATCCTGTTTGCGCATCCGGTTGGCGTTTTCGATTTTTTCGGTCGCAGCCATTTCGACGAGTTCGGTGATGCTCTTGGTTTTTATGTCAGATAAATGCATGTCTATGCGTGAAGCATGATTGAGAAAAAGAGGTGGGAAGGCGTGAAACGGAGGTGGAAAATCCACCCGCATGACCAGTGGGTAATCGCTGAGAGCCGGTCTTTCAAGGCTAGACGGGCGAATCAGGAAGCCGATGCGGGTGCGACAATAAACGCTTTAGATGTGGCTGTCAATAAATGCCGTCAATTGGGACTTGGACAGGGCTCCCACTTTGGTCGCCTCGATGTTGCCGTTTTTGAACAGCATCAGGGTGGGAATACCGCGCACACCGAATTTTTGCGGGGTCTGCTGGTTTTCGTCCACATTCACCTTGGCTACTACCAGTCGCCCCGCATACTCTTTCGACACTTCGTCGAGGATGGGCGCGATCATGCGGCACGGGCCACACCATTCAGCCCAGTAATCTACCAGTACGGGCAATTGGGCCTGGGTAACTTCCGCATCAAAAGTTGCATCGGTAACGTAATGTATATGTTCGCTCATGATTGAATTTTGTCTTGAATGGATGAATGGAATTTATTGTGCATGGGAAATAAAACGCCAAATCGCCGTAGCGTTTTCAGTTGCGCTTCGCATCCTATCGAAAAAATAGCCTGCTGTGAAGCGTTGGCTTGCGGTATCGGGCATCATTCTGACGCGACAATGTTGCCTTGCCCGTGTGTGGCTCTGCTAGAATGCACCGCGTTTTGATTACTGGAGTGTTGCGATGACTTACGTTGTTTCGGAAAATTGTATCAAGTGTAAATACACGGATTGTGTGGATGTGTGTCCGGTAGATTGCTTTCGCGCGGGCCCGAACTTTCTGGTGATAGATCCCGACGAATGCATAGATTGCACCTTGTGCGTGGCGGAATGTCCGGCTGAGGCGATTTTTGCCGAGGATGATTTGCCCGAAGACCAGCAACATTTTATCGCGTTGAACGCCGAGCTTGCCAAACTATGGCCGGTCATCGTGGACAAACAGGAGCCGATGGCCGATGCCGACGAATGGGCGGGTGTCAAGGATAAGCTGCACCTGCTCGAACGCTAGGGAAACACCGATTTATTCGTCATACCGGCGTAGGCCGGTATCCAGTGCCTTTATCTGACTGGGTTCCCGCCTTCGCGGGATAACCAGCGACTTGCCAGCTTGCTGGCTTAGTCGAATGGCTAGTGGTTTCATCAACGACAAAACCGAATAAAGCAGTGCTTCCCTAGATTCTCATCGCGTTTCCCGCGCTTGCCGGGTAACGAAACGTCATTTCCCCTGCTTGCGTCTTCGGGAGTACCGTGAATTCTGTTTTTTACGATCGGGTAGCGCGGAAAATTTTGTCCAGCCACGCGCGGGACTTGCCGGATTTGCGCCGCGCGGTGGTATGGCTGCCCAATTACCACGCCGCCAGGCCGTTGGCGCAGGCATTGAGTCGCGTGGCGGGGTTGCCCGCACTGTTGTTGCCGCAAATGACGACACTCGCCGACTGGGCGCAATCCATTCCGCTCGAATTTCCCGTTCAATCCGACACGCCGCGCATCGCTGCGCTGTATCGGGCGTTGCGCGAACGCGACTGGTTTCCCGATGCGGATTTGTGGGGGCTGTCGCGCGAGTTGCTGGCGCTGATGGATGAACTAACCCGCCATCACGTCGCCCTGCCCGAAACCCGCGAAGCATTTACCCGGCAATTGACCGAGGCTTACCAGGCCAGGAGCGGCGAGGCGATGCAGTTCGAGGCGCGGGTGGTGCATGAGCTTTGGTATGCGATGGCGGCTGACGGTGACTGGGATGTTGCGCGCGCCTACCAGCATCGTCTGGCGCTGTTGGCGCAACAGCTTGAAATGCCGCTGTATGTGCTGCAAACCTGCGATCTGCCCGCCCCCGAAGCACGTTTTTTGCAAGCCTGCCGCGAGCGCGTCGCGGTGACGCTGTTCGATGTGCGCGAGATGGTGGCGGATGAACCCCGTTGCGCGCTGCTGGCGGATGCGCTGCAACAAGACTTGAACAGTGCCGATTTACGCAGTGTGGCGGCTGTTCTTGCGCCTGATGCGGCGTTGCATTCTAACGGGCATGGCAAAGATGACACCCCTGAAGATGAAACTCGTCATGCCCGT
>JAVHSF010000283.1:0-15291 GCA_036172035.1 Gallionella sp.
GGCCGTACCGTTGGTGCGGGTGTCGTAGCGAAAATCATCGAGTAAGGAAGTTCGAAGCGCTAGAGAGAAGAGTTTGGCTCTTCTCTTGTTGCGTTTCTTGCTTTTCAATTTTTAGGCCAGTAGCTCAATTGGTAGAGTATCGGTCTCCAAAACCGAGGGTTGGGGGTTCGAGACCCTCCTGGCCTGCCAAATAGTAAGTAAAGTTAATCGGAACAAATACGCATGTCGGACAAAATAAAGTTGCTAATTGCTTTTCTGCTGGTTGCGGCGGGAATTGCTGGCTTCTACTACTTGCACGACAGCCCGGCAGTGTTGCAGGTGGCTTCGGTGTTGGTTGGTATATTGCTGGCTGCTGGTGTGGCATCAACCAGTGAATCCGGGAAGCGTTTTTTTGCATTTGGGAAAGACTCTGTAGCTGAGGCTAGGCGTGTTGTTTGGCCTAGTCGTAAAGAAACAGTGCAGACAACGGGTGTTGTGATTGTATTCGCAATAACGATGGCGTTGTTTTTGTGGCTGGTAGACGCTGGTCTGATGGCGGTAGTCAATAATTTGATGGGGCGGGCTGAATAATGACTATGAGTTGGTATGTTGTTCACACGTACTCTCAGTTTGAGAAAAGTGTATCGCGTGCATTGGCCGAGCGTGTTCAGCGTGAGGGTATGCAAGATAAATTTGGTCAGATACTGGTTCCTGTGGAAGAAGTCGTCGAGCTAAAGGGCGGTCAAAAAAGTATTTCCGAGCGTAAGTTTTTCCCGGGCTATGTGTTGGTAGAAATGGAGATGACTGACGAAAGCTGGCATTTGGTCAAAAATACACCAAAAGTGACAGGCTTTTTAGGGGGCTCGGCGATGCGGCCTACCCCTATCAGTGAAAAAGAAGTTCAAACCATTATGGATCAGATGCAGGCTGGCGTTGAGAAGCCCAAGCCTAAGGTATTGTTTGAGGTGGGTGAGGTTGTGCGCGTCAAGGAAGGTCCATTTACGGACTTTACGGGCATGGTCGAAGAAGTTAATTATGACAAGAATAAAATACGCGTTGCGGTCACCATTTTTGGTCGTGCAACGCCGGTAGAGCTGGAATTTGGCCAGGTAGAAAAAGGCTAAAGTGGAGAAAATTGGCATGGGAAACGCAGCTTGTAAGTAAAGCAAGCGCGGTTTCCCGTTCGCTGTTTTTCGTATTTGGGGAGAGATTTTGGTCTCGTTTACCCGTTTGATAGGAGAGTAACATGGCAAAAAAAATCATCGGCTTCATCAAGCTGCAAGTGCCAGCTGGTAAAGCCAATCCAAGTCCACCCATTGGCCCTGCATTGGGTCAGCGTGGTTTGAATATTATGGAGTTCTGCAAGGCGTTTAATGCGGCGACTCAAGGTGTCGAGCCTGGTTTGCCAATTCCGGTGGTGATCACCGCGTTTGCAGACAAGAGTTTCACTTTTATCATGAAGACCCCGCCTGCAACCATTCTGATCAAGAAGGCTGCCGGAATTCAAAAGGGTAGTCCGACAGCGAATACCGTTAAAGTGGGTCACTTGACCCGCAAGCAAGCTGAAGAAATTGCAACAACCAAGATGCCTGATTTGACTGCCGCTGATATGGATGCCGCTGTACGCACCATTGCGGGCAGTGCGCGCAGTATTGGTATCACCGTGGAGGGCGAATAATGTCTAAGCGCTATAAAGCAATTGCAGCCAAAATTGATCGTAACAGGCAATATGCTTTGACTGATGCGTTGTCGCTGGTTAAAGAAAATGCCCTGGCCAAATTTGATGAATCAATTGACGTTGCCGTAAATTTGGGTATTGACGCGCGTAAATCCGATCAACTGGTACGTGGTGCAGTGGTTTTACCTAAAGGTACGGGTAAGACAGTGCGTGTCGCAGTTTTTGCTCAAGGAGCCAAGGCTGAAGAAGCGAAGGCTGCTGGTGCTGATATCATCGGTTTTGAAGATCTGGCCGAGTCAATCAAAGCGGGTAACCTTGACTTTGACGTGGTGATAGCCAGTCCTGATGCGATGCGTCTGGTTGGTCAGTTGGGGCAGGTTCTGGGTCCTCGCGGTTTGATGCCTAATCCTAAAGTGGGTACGGTAACGCCGGACGTTGCTGGTGCGGTCAGGAATGCCAAAGCGGGTCAGGTTCAATATCGTAACGACAAGAACGGTATCATTCACTGCACAATCGGTCGCGCTTCATTCGCGCCCGAAGCATTGCGTGAAAATCTGCTGGCATTGGTAGATGCGCTGAGCAAAGCAAAGCCTGCCAGTTCCAAGGGGGTCTTTATGAAGAAGATTTCTCTTTCCAGTACGATGGGTGTAGGTATCCGCGTTGATCAGTCCAGTTTTAATGCTTGAGTTTTAAATTAGGCCGCACGGCAGTTGTCGTGTGGCCGAATATCTTTGCACTGCTGGCGGATGTCAGCATCAAAGACCGTTGGTGTTGGCGGCGAAAATGAACCGCTGACTTAATTGTTGGATTTATCCGGCTGCCCGCGTAGATGGTGTGCCCGCGAGCAGGAGGGGGTGTTCTCCTGAATCATGGTCGCTGTTGTAAATGAGGGAATGTGTGTGAATACATTCTAGATAATGGAGGAAGACTTGAGTCTAAATCTGCAAGAAAAACAAAATGTGGTAGCGGAAGTAAGTGCACAGGTTGCGCAATCGCAAACCATCGTTTTGGCAGAGTATCGCGGCATTAAAGTTGCTGATATAACCAAATTGCGTGCTGATGCACGTAAGGCTGGCGTTTATCTGCATGTGTTGAAAAACACTTTGGCGCGCCGTGCGGTACAAGGAACACAGTTTGAATCACTGGCTGAAAGCATGGTTGGACCTCTTGTGTATAGCATGAGTTCTGATGCCGTAGCTGCAGCAAAAGTGATTTGTGATTTTGCCAAGACCAACAATCTGATGGTGGTCAAGGCTGGGTCAATGGCTGGTTCGTTGATGTCTGTCGAACAAATTGGTGTGCTGGCTGCGACCCCGAGTCGCGATGAGTTGATTGCAACCTTGATGGCGACCATGAATGCGATGACTGCAAAGTTCGTTCGTACTCTGGCTGCGATTCGCGATGCAAAGCCAACTGGCACAGAACAAGCGGTTGCAGAAGCAGTGGTTGCTGAAACTGTTGCTGAATAATTTTGAATTTACTGAACTAGGAGAACTATATGTCTATTACTAATGAACAGTTGATGGATGCTGTTGCTGGCATGACCGTGCTGCAACTGGCTGATCTGATCAAGCAAATGGAAGAAAAATTTGGCGTATCTGCTGCGGCTGTCGCTGTTGCAGGTCCTGCTGCCGGCGGCGTTGCGGCGGCTGCGGAACAAACTGAATTTGACGTTATCTTGACTGGCCCTGGCGACAACAAGGTAAGCGTTATTAAAGCGGTTCGTGCTATTACTGCTCTGGGCTTGAAAGAAGCCAAGGATCTGGTTGATGGCGCACCCAAGGCCGTTAAAGAAGGCGTATCCAAGGCTGATGCCGATGCAATTGCCAAGCAATTGATTGAGGCTGGCGCTACCGTTGAAGTTAAGTAATTCAGCGTGTTGACAAAAGGCTGACGGCTTACCGTCAGCCTTTTGGCGCTTGAAGAAGGTCATGTCTGTTTATTGAAGAAGCCAGTGGACAGGAAGTCTGTAAATTGCTTCCCGTCCCCTGTCTTTTTGCCTAGTTGTGGAGATTATATGAGCTACTCTTTTACCGAAAGAAAACGTATTCGTAAAAGTTTTGGCAAGCGTATCGGCGCATTGCCGGTACCTTTCCTGTTATCCACCCAGTTGGAATCTTTTGCTGCTTTCTTGCAGGCCAACACGCCTGTTGATAAACGCAAGAACGAGGGCTTGCAAGCCGCTTTCAACGGAATTTTTCCTATTGAAAGTCATACCAAAAATGCCCGGCTTGAGTTTGTCAGTTATATGCTGGGTACGCCTGCATTTGATGTCAAAGAATGCCAGCAGCGTGGTTTGACCTTCGCGTCACCGCTGCGCGCGCGCGTCCGTCTGACCATCATGGATAAGGAAGCCTCCAAACCAACGGTAAAAGAGGTGAAAGAACAGGAAGTTTACATGGGCGAAATGCCCTTGATGACGGATACGGGTTCATTTGTCATCAATGGTACTGAGCGGGTTATCGTGTCCCAATTGCATCGTTCACCCGGTGTGTTTTTTGAGCATGATCGAGGCAAGACACACTCTTCAGGCAAGCTGTTGTTCTCTGCTCGCATCATTCCTTACCGTGGTTCATGGCTGGACTTTGAGTTTGATGCCAAGGATTACGTTTATTTCCGTATTGACCGCCGCCGCAAGATGCCGGTCACCATCCTGTTGCGTTCATTGGGTTATAACAATGAAGACATGCTCAAGATGTTCTATGAGTTTGATGCGTTTCATCTGGGCAAGAAGGGTTCCATTCAGTTTGAAGTCGTTGCCGAGCGCCTGAGGGGTGAATTGGCGCGCTTTGATATCGTGGACAAGGCAGGCAATGTAATTGTCGCTCAGGACAAGCGTGTTACCGTGCGTCACATTCGTCAGATGCAGGAAGCCGGTATTGACAAACTGGCCGTGAGTGAAGAATTTCTGCTTGGTCGCGTCGTTGCAAACGACATTGTTGACAAGGAGAGCGGTGAAATCATTGCGAATGCAAATGATGAACTGACCGAAGAGTTGCTGCGCAAGTTGCAGGAAGCCAATGTATCCAAGTTGCATACCTTGTACACCAACGATCTTGACCATGGTGCTTATATTTCGCAAACTTTGCGCGCCGATGAGAGTACTGACCAATGGACGGCACGGGTGGCCATTTATCGTATGATGCGTCCGGGGGAGCCTCCCACCGAGGAATCGGTTGAAGGTCTGTTCAATGGGCTGTTCTTCAATGAAGATCGTTATGACTTATCGGTTGTTGGACGGATGAAATTTAATCGTCGCGTTGGACGTGATGAAGTTACCGGATCGAATATTCTGTCCAATGAAGATATCGTTGCTGTAGTTCAGATTCTGGTTGAGTTGCGCAATGGTCGCGGCGAGATTGACGATATTGATCACTTGGGTAATCGTCGTGTTCGTGCGGTGGGTGAATTGGCGGAAAATCAATTCCGTGTTGGCTTGGCACGCGTTGAACGCGCAGTCAAGGAACGTCTGGGTCAGGCAGAGTCCGATAATTTGATGCCGCATGATCTGATCAATGCCAAGCCTATTTCCGCTGCGATCAAGGAATTCTTCGGTTCCAGCCAGTTGTCGCAGTTTATGGATCAGACCAACCCCTTGTCTGAAGTGACGCACAAGCGTCGCATTTCAGCACTTGGACCCGGTGGTTTGACGCGTGAGCGTGCGGGCTTTGAAGTGCGTGACGTTCATCCGACACACTATGGTCGCGTTTGCCCAATTGAGACACCGGAAGGCCCGAATATTGGTCTGATTAATTCTTTGGCGTTGTATGCGCGCACCAACCAATATGGTTTCATTGAGACCCCTTATCGCAAGGTTGCAGGTAGCAAGGTTTCCAATGACGTTGACTACTTGTCTGCGATTGAGGAAAGTGACTTTACCATTGCTCAGGCGAACGCAGAACTGGACAAAGAGGGTCGCTTTACCAGTGATATTGTGGATTCACGTCGTCATAACGAATTCATTTTGGCTGAGCCTGAAAACATCCATTATATGGACGTGTCACCTTCGCAGGTGGTGTCGGTTGCAGCTTGTCTGATTCCTTTCCTGGAACACGATGATGCGAACCGCGCGTTGATGGGTGCCAACATGTCTCGTCAGGCGGTGCCTTGTCTGCGTGCTGAAAAGCCGCTGGTGGGTACGGGCATCGAGCGTACGGTTGCTTTGGACTCGGGGACGGTGGTCAAGGCAACGCGTGGCGGTCAGATTGACTATGTGGATGCGGGTCGTATCGTGGTTCGTGTTAATGACGAAGAGACCACGGCTGGCGAAGTGGGTGTAGACATTTACAATTTGACCAAGTACACACGTTCAAATCAGAACACCAATATTAACCAGCGACCGCTGGTCAAGGTGGGCGATGTCATTGCGCGTGAAGACGTGATTGCCGACGGTGCTTCTACTGACATGGGTGAGCTGGCATTGGGTCAAAACGTGCTGGTCGCGTTTATGCCCTGGAATGGCTATAACTATGAAGATTCAATTCTGATTTCCGAGCGCGTTATCGCCAAGGATCGCTTTACTTCAGTCCACATCGAAGAACTGACCGTAGTGGCGCGTGATACCAAACTGGGTACGGAAGAAATTACGCGTGATATTCCTAACCTGTCTGAAGTGCAGTTGGGGCGTCTGGATGAGTGCGGTATCGTTCACATCGGTGCCGAGGTGGCGGTTGGGGATGTGCTGGTCGGAAAGGTGACACCCAAAGGCGAAACCCAGCTGACACCCGAGGAGAAGTTGTTGCGTGCCATCTTTGGTGAAAAAGCATCCGATGTCAAAGACACTAGCCTGCGAGTTCCAGCCGGTAGTTCCGGTACGGTTATTGATGTGCAGGTATTTACGCGTGAAGGATTGCAGCGTGACTCGCGTGCCCAACAAATTGTTGATGACGAACTGAGTCGTTACAACAAGGATTTGAAGGATCAGATGCGTATCGTCGAAAGCGATGCCTTTGACCGTTTGGAAAAATTGCTACTTGATAAGTCTGCCAATGGCGGTCCGAAAAAGCTGGTTAAGGGAAGCAAGCTTAGTAAGGAATATCTGTCCAGCATTGAGCATTATCAGTGGTTTGATATTCGCGTGGCGGATGACGAAGTTGCAGCTCAACTGGAGCAAGTCAAAGAGGGTCTGGCACAGAAACGTCTGGATTTTGAAGCTGCTTTCGAGTTGAAGAAGAGAAAAATGACGCAGGGCGATGAGTTGCAGGCGGGCGTACAGAAGATGGTCAAGGTATACGTCGCTGTTAAGCGTCGCTTGCAGCCAGGCGACAAGATGGCGGGACGCCACGGTAACAAAGGGGTAATTTCGCGTATTGTTCCCGTTGAAGATATGCCTTACATGGCTGACGGTACACCGGCTGACGTGGTGTTGAATCCACTGGGCGTTCCATCGCGTATGAACATCGGGCAGATTCTTGAAACTCACTTGGGCTGGGCCGCTCATGGCTTGGGCAAGAAGATTGAGAAAATGCTTGAGGATAATGCCAAAGTCACCGAGTTGCGTGGTTTCCTTGACAGGATTTACAACAACAACAATGGCGAGTCTGTTGATTTCACGAAGTTTAGTGATAATGAAATCATTGAGTTGTGCCGTAATCTTCGTAAGGGCGTGCCATTTGCAACTCCTGTATTCGACGGCGCAAGCGAGGAAGAAATCAAGTACATGCTCGGATTGGCTGATTTGCCATTGTCCGGTCAGACCACCCTGTACGATGGTCGCACGGGTGAAGCATTTGATCGTCCGGTAACCGTTGGGTACAAGCATGTTCTCAAGCTGCATCACTTGGTTGACGATAAGATGCACGCCCGTTCAACGGGTCCTTATAGCCTTGTTACACAACAGCCGTTAGGTGGCAAGGCGCAGTTCGGTGGACAGCGTTTTGGTGAGATGGAAGTCTGGGCGCTGGAAGCATATGGGGCGGCTTACACCTTGCAGGAAATGCTTACGGTCAAGTCTGATGACGTGGCTGGTCGTACCAAGGTTTATGAAAACATTGTCAAAGGCGAGCACAAGATAGATGCGGGCATGCCTGAATCCTTCAATGTGGTCATCAAGGAAATTCGTTCCTTGGGGATTGATATGGATTTGGAGCGTAACTAGATACAGGAAGTAGCAAGAGAGAAGCGTCGAGTGGGCAAGCCTGCTTGTTGCTTACACTTAACTACTCCCCACTCACCAGCTTTAGGAGTCACACATGAAATCATTGCTTGATTTGTTCAAACAAGTCACCCAAAAAGAGGAGTTCGATGCTATCAAGATCGGCCTCGCATCACCTGAGAAAATTCGTTCCTGGTCATATGGCGAAGTTAAAAAACCGGAAACCATAAACTATCGAACTTTCAAGCCTGAGCGTGATGGCCTGTTTTGCGCCAAGATTTTCGGACCAGTCAAGGACTATGAATGCCTGTGCGGCAAGTACAAGCGTTTGAAGCATCGCGGTGTCATTTGTGAGAAATGTGGTGTTGAAGTCACCTTGTCCAAGGTGCGTCGCGAACGCATGGGACACATCGAGCTGGCCAGCCCGGTTGCGCATATCTGGTTTTTGAAGTCATTGCCTTCGCGTTTGGGTATGGTTCTGGACATGACGCTGCGCGACATCGAGCGTGTATTGTACTTCGAGGCTTATGTTGTGACTGAACCAGGCATGACCCCGCTAAACCGTGGTCAGTTGCTGTCCGAAGATGACTATCTCGCCAAGACAGAAGAATTCGGCGACGAGTTCACTGCGTTGATGGGGGCGGAAGGCGTTGGTGCGTTACTATCTGGACTGGATGTTTCCAGTGAAATTGAAGTTATTCGCGCAGATTTGGCGGCGACCGGTTCGGTTACCAAAATCAAGAAATACGCCAAGCGGCTGAAAGTACTCGAAGCCTTTAATTCTTCGGGTATCAGGCCGCAATGGATGGTGATGGAAGTGTTGCCGGTTTTGCCGCCAGAGCTTCGTCCGCTGGTTCCTTTGGATGGCGGGCGTTTTGCGACTTCCGATCTGAATGATTTGTACCGCCGTGTAATCAACCGTAACAACCGTCTGCGCCGTTTGTTGGAGCTTAAAGCGCCTGACATTATTGTGCGCAACGAAAAGCGTATGTTGCAGGAGTCGGTGGATTCGCTGCTTGACAACGGTCGTCGCGGTAAGGCGATGACGGGTGCGAACAAGCGACAATTAAAATCTTTGGCTGACATGATCAAGGGCAAGAGCGGTCGTTTCCGTCAGAATTTGCTGGGTAAGCGCGTTGACTATTCCGGTCGTTCAGTGATTGTGGTGGGGCCGCAGCTTAAACTGCATCAATGTGGCTTGCCGAAGAAGATGGCGTTGGAGTTATTCAAACCGTTCATTTTCAGCAGGCTGGAAGCACTGGGTTATGCGACTACCATCAAGGCATCCAAGCGCATGGTAGAGACTGAAGAACCTGTCGTGTGGGATATTCTCGAAGAAGTTATTCGCGAACATCCGGTTATGTTGAACCGTGCGCCAACCTTGCACCGTTTGGGTATTCAGGCTTTTGAACCCATCCTGATCGAAGGCAAGGCGATTCAGTTGCATCCTTTGGTCTGTACTGCATTCAATGCCGACTTTGACGGTGACCAGATGGCTGTTCATGTGCCGTTGTCGCTCGAAGCGCAAATGGAATGTCGTACCTTGTTGCTGGCCTCGAATAATGTTCTCTCGCCGGCAAACGGTGAACCGATTATTGTTCCGTCGCAAGACATTGTTTTGGGTTTGTACTATATGACCCGCGAAGATGTGGGTGCTAAGGGTGCAGGCTCAATGTTCGCCAATATCGCTGAAGTTTCCCGTGCTTATGAATCGCGTGAGGTTTCTTTGCAGGCCAAGGTGATCGTGCGTTTGAAAGAAACGCATAAAGACGCTGATGGTCAGAGCGTTATTAAACTGGTGCGCCATGAAACGACAGTGGGTCGTGCTTTATTGTCCGAAGTTTTGCCGGCTGGGTTGCCATTTGATTTGATCAATAGGGCAATGAAGAAGAAGGAAATCTCACGTCTCATTAACGCAAGTTTCCGTCTGTGTGGTTTGCGCGATACCGTGATCATGGCTGATAACCTGATGTATACCGGCTTTACCTTTGCGACGCGCGCAGGCATCTCAATATGTATTGATGATATGTTGATGCCTCCGCAAAAGAGCGCCTTGCTGGATGCGGCAGAAAGAGAAGTCAAAGAAATTCATACGCAGTACACCTCGGGTTTGGTTACTGATGGTGAACGTTACAACAAGGTTGTGGATATTTGGGGTCGCACAGCGGACATGGTCGCCAAGGCGATGATGGATCAACTCAGTACTGAGCCGGTTCTGGATCGTGTGACGGGTGAAATCGTACTGCAAAATGGCAAGCCCGTGATGCAAGAGTCCATGAACTCCATCTACATGATGGCCGACTCGGGTGCGCGTGGTTCAGCGGCACAGATTCGTCAGTTGGCTGGTATGCGTGGACTGATGGCCAAGCCGGATGGCTCGATTATTGAAACGCCGATTACCGCGAACTTCCGTGAGGGATTGAGTATGTTGCAATACTTTATTTCCACTCACGGTGCGCGTAAGGGGCTGGCGGACACGGCGCTGAAAACTGCGAACTCAGGTTACCTGACTCGTCGTCTGGTTGACGTTACGCAGGATCTGGTAGTGGTCGAAGAGGATTGCAAAACTGAAATCGGTACCCGCATGAAGGCGATCGTCGAGGGCGGTGAAGTGATCGAAGCATTGCGCGAGCGTATTCTGGGTCGTGTAGTAAGTAAAGATGTGATCAATCCCGATTCTGGCGAAACACTGTATGCCACTGGCGAATTGTTGGATGAAAACGCAGTTGAGCGTATTGAAGCCTTGGGTGTGGACGAAGTTGAAGTTCGTACCCCGCTGAATTGTGAGACCCGTTTCGGTTTGTGTGCCAAGTGCTATGGTCGAGATTTGGGGCGTGGTTCAATGGTGAATGTCGGCGAGGCGGTCGGTGTGATTGCCGCGCAGTCCATCGGTGAGCCCGGTACCCAGCTGACTATGCGTACCTTCCACGTTGGCGGTGCTGCGTCACGGAATGTGGTGGCCAGCCAGATTGAGAGTAAATCCAACGGCGTGACTAAATATAGTCCGAACATGCGTTTGGTTACCAAGGTAAATGGCGAGGCTATCGTAGTTGCGCGTAGCGCTGAGATTATCGTTGCAGATGACTATGGGCGCGAGCGTGAGCGTCATAAAGTACCCTACGGTGCTACCCTGGTATCCAGGGAGGATAGCGTTGTGCGTGCCGGTGAAGTATTGGCTACATGGGATCCTCATACGCGTCCTATCGTCACTGAATACGCTGGTAAGGTAAGCTTCCAGAACGTCGAAGAGGGCGTAACAGTCGCCAAGCATATTGATGAGGTGACCGGGTTATCAACGCTGGTGGTAATTGATCCAAAACAGCGTTCGGGCGCACAAAGTAAAACTGTAGTACGCCCCATGGTGCGTTTGTTTGATGAGGCAGGCGAAGAGGTTAAGCTGTCAGGGACAGAAACCGCCGTCAGCGTGACCTTCCAGACGGGATGTATTATCACCGTTGATGATGGCCAGCAAGTCGGTGTGGGTGATGTCCTGGCGCGTATTCCTCAGGAATCCAGCAAGACCCGTGATATTACCGGTGGTCTGCCTCGCGTTGCCGAATTGTTCGAGGCTCGTATTCCAAAGGATGCTGGCATGTTGGCTGAGTGTACCGGAACAGTGTCCTTCGGTAAGGAAACCAAGGGTAAACAGCGTCTGGTCATTACCGATGCAGATGGGATTGCCAATGAGTTCCTGATCCCGAAAGAAAAGCATGTTCTGGCGCACGATGGTCAGCTTGTGACGCGTGGTGAGATGATCATTGACGGACCTGCCGATCCGCATGACATCCTGCGTTTGTTGGGTGTGGCTACATTGGCGCGTTACATAACTGATGAAGTTCAGGAAGTGTATCGTTTGCAAGGCGTAAAGATTAACGACAAGCATATCGAAGTTATCGTGCGTCAGATGTTGCGTCGTGTGCAAATCGTTGAGCCTGGCCAGACTCGTTTTATCGTCGGCGAGCAAGTAGAACGTGCCGATTTGTTAAAAGAAAACGAAGACATGGCGGTGGCTGACAAAACACCCGCGACCTTCAACTTTATGTTGCTGGGTATCACCAAGGCTTCGCTTTCAACGGATTCGTTTATCTCGGCTGCTTCTTTCCAGGAAACAACTCGTGTCTTGACTGAAGCGGCAATCATGGGTAAGCGTGATGAACTCAGAGGTTTGAAAGAGAACGTCATTGTCGGACGCTTGATTCCGGCAGGTACGGGATTGGCCTATCACACAAATCGCCGCAAGCAACGTCTGGGTATTGATATTGCCCCAGATCGCAGTTTGAGTGATGCGGAGGTCGTCGTTGCAGATGAGTCGCTTGACAATGAAGTGGTTTCTGAATAGAATTCGCAACCTTTTTACCGTCGCGGTGCGTCGTATTTGTGTCGCTGAGATGGTATGTATTTGTTTTATTTAATTTTAACGGAATTTTAGCAATCAATTTAGGATGTATAAATAATGCCAACCATTAATCAGTTGATCCGCAAGCCGCGTGTCGCGATCGTAGAAAAGAGCAAGGTACCCGCACTCGCCGGTTGCCCGCAAAAGCGTGGTGTCTGTACTCGTGTGTATACCACAACTCCAAAGAAGCCTAACTCTGCGTTGCGTAAAGTGGCCAAGGTTCGTCTGACTAATGGGTTTGAGGTGATTAGCTATATTGGCGGTGAAGGGCATAATCTGCAGGAGCACTCGGTTGTGCTGTTGCGTGGCGGTCGTGTAAAAGACTTGCCTGGTGTTCGTTACCATATGGTGCGAGGTAGTTTGGATACGGCTGGCGTGAAAGATCGTAAGCAATCTCGTTCCAAATACGGTACCAAGCGCGCTAAGAAATAATTCTTGGTGTATGTAGTTATTCAGTAATTTATTAGAGGTTTAGATATGCCAAGACGTAGAGAAGTCCCCAAACGCGAAGTCCTGCCTGATCCAAAATTCGGCAACCAGGATTTGTCCAAGTTCGTTAACGTATTGATGACGGCTGGTAAAAAGTCTGTTGCCGAGCGGATTTTGTACGGCGCATTGGAACAGGTTGCTAAAAAGACTGGCAAGGATGCGATTGATATTTTTAATCTGGCTTTGAATAATGCCAAGCCTCAGGTTGAGGTCAAGAGCCGCCGTGTGGGTGGTGCAAACTATCAGGTGCCTGTTGAAGTTCGTCCTTCTCGTCGTATGGCTTTGTCTATGCGTTGGTTGCGTGAAGCTGCACGCAAACGTGGCGAAAAATCCATGGGGATGCGCTTGGCGGGTGAGTTGATTGATGCTTCTGAAGGTCGCGGTGGTGCGGTGAAGAAGCGTGAGGAAGTTCACCGTATGGCTGAAGCCAACAAAGCCTTCTCGCATTTCCGTTTCTAATCAACTAATCTAGGTATTTATCGTGTCCCGTAAAACTCCCATTCAGCATTACCGCAACATTGGTATCAGTGCGCATATTGACGCAGGCAAGACGACTACGACCGAGCGGATTTTGTACTACACAGGTATCAACCACAAAATCGGCGAAGTACATGACGGTGCTGCTACCATGGATTGGATGGAGCAGGAGCAAGAGCGCGGTATTACCATTACTTCCGCTGCTACGACTTGTTTTTGGAGCGGGATGGAAAATAATTTTCCGCAACATCGCTTCAATATCATTGATACTCCGGGACACGTGGATTTTACAATTGAAGTTGAACGTTCCATGCGTGTGCTGGATGGCGCATGCATGGTTTATTGTGCGGTAGGTGGTGTTCAGCCTCAATCCGAAACGGTGTGGCGGCAGGCCAATAAGTATAAGGTACCTCGCTTGGCGTTCGTCAATAAAATGGATCGCCAGGGAGCGAATTTCTTCAAGGTCTATGACCAAATGAAGACTCGTCTGCGTGCCAATCCGGTAGCTATCGTTATTCCTATCGGTGCAGAGGAAAAGTTCGAGGGCGTGGTTGATTTGATCAAGATGCGCTCAATCTATTGGGACGAGGCTTCTCAAGGGATGAAATTCGATTATCGTGAAATTCCTGCTGAGCTGCAAGAATTGGCTGTGGAGTGGCGCGAAAAAATGGTCGAGTCTGCGGCTGAGGCTTCCGAAGAGCTGATGAACAGCTATTTGGAAAATGGCGATCTGACCGAAGAGGAAATCGTTTTAGGTATTCGTACGCGTACCATTGCATGTGAAATTCAGCCGATGTTGTGTGGAACTGCTTTTAAGAATAAAGGTGTTCAGCGTATGTTGGATGCGGTTATTCAGTTTCTTCCTGCGCCTGTAGATATTCCTGATGTGACGGGTGAAACCGAAAGTGGTGAGCCCACTAGTCGCAAAGCGGATGATTCTGAGAAATTCTCGGCTCTTGCGTTCAAGTTGATGACCGATCCATATGTGGGGCAGCTTACTTTTGTTCGTGTTTATTCGGGTGTCTTGAATAAAGGTGATACCGTTTACAATTCGGTCAAGGGCAAGAAGGAACGTATCGGTCGTATCGTGCAAATGCATGCTAACAACCGTGTGGAGGTGGATGAAATTCTGGCTGGCGATATTGCCGCTTGTATCGGTTTGAAGGATGTAACGACGGGGGATTCATTGTGTGATATTGACAAGCCTATCATCTTGGAGCGCATGGTGTTCCCTGAACCCGTCATTCACGTTGCGGTTGAGCCTAAAACCAAGGCTGACCAAGAAAAAATGGGCTTGGCGTTGGGGCGCTTGGCAGCTGAAGATCCATCGTTCCGAGTGCGTACTGATGAAGAGTCGGGGCAGACTATTATGTCTGGTATGGGTGAGTTGCATCTGGAAATTCTGGTTGACCGTATGCGGCGTGAGTTCGGGGTAGAAGCCAATGTTGGCGCTCCTCAGGTTGCGTATCGTGAAGCGATTCGCAAGTCAGTTGAAACAGAAGGTAAATTTGTTAAGCAGTCTGGTGGTAAAGGGCAATACGGTCATGTTTGGTTGAAGATGGAACCGAATGAAGCGGGTAAGGGCTTTGAGTTCATTGATGCCATCAAGGGCGGAACTGTGCCGCGTGAGTTTATTCCTGCAGTTGAAAAAGGCTTGCGTGAAACTTTGCCGAACGGTGTGTTGGCTGGTTTTCCTGTTGTGGATGTTAAAGTTACCCTATTCGATGGTTCGTATCACGATGTTGACTCGAATGAAAATGCCTTCAAAATGGCTGCTTCAATGGGTTTCAAGGATGGTATGCGTAAGGCAAGTCCAGTGCTGCTTGAGCCGATGATGGCGGTAGAAGTTGAAACGCCTGAAGATTATGCGGGAACTGTGATGGGCGATCTTTCTTCTCGTCGCGGCATGGTGCAAGGAATGGATGACATGATGGGGGGTGGCAAGTCCATCAAGGCTGAAGTTCCTTTGGCTGAAATGTTTGGCTATTCAACTTCGTTGCGTTCAGCAACCCAAGGGCGGGCAACCTATACCATGGAATTCAAGCATTATTCAGAAGCGCCCAAGAGTGTTGCTGAAGCTATTATGAATACCAAGAAATAATTTAAATTAGTCGGAGAAGATAATCATGGCAAAAAGTAAATATGAACGCACCAAACCGCACGTAAACGTTGGCACGA
>JAVHSF010000284.1:0-3292 GCA_036172035.1 Gallionella sp.
GAGATTGCATTGCGCTGTGCACGCGATGGCGCGAATCTGGTGATTACCGGCAAGACGGCTTTGCCGCACGCCAAACTGCCCGGCACGATACACAGCGTGGCAGCAGAAGTGGAACAGGCGGGCGGACAGGCGTTGGCAATCAAGTTGGACGTGCGCGACGAGCAGGCGATAGCCGCCGCCGTGGCGCAGGCCGCAGCGCATTTCGGCGGCATTGACGTGCTGGTCAATAACGCCAGCGCGATCAGTCTGAGCAGCACGCTGGACACGACAGCCAAAAAGCTCGATCTGATGTGGGACGTGAACATGCGCGCCACTTTCCTGATGTCGCAAGCCTGTATCCCGTATCTCAAACACGCCGCCAACCCGCATATTCTTACCCTGTCGCCGCCGCTGAACCTGGATGCCAGGTGGTTTGCGCCGCATCTGGCTTATACGATGTCCAAGTACGGCATGAGCATGGTGACGCTGGGGCTGGCGCGCGAGTTCACGGATATTTCGGTGAACAGTTTGTGGCCGCGCACCACCATCGCCACGGCGGCCATTGAATTCAACTTCCCGGAAGCGATTTTGCGCGCCTCGCGGCAACCCGCCATCGTGGCGGACGCGGCTCGACAGATTTTGACCGGGACACGCGCTAGCGGGAATTTTTATGTGGATGAAGAGGTGCTGCGCGCGGCTGGGGTGAGCGATTTCGATCGCTATGCCGTGTCGCCCGGTAGCGCGCTGTCCGGCGATTTGTTTCTGGCTGGATAGCTGACTTATTTAATATATTGATTTATAACAATTATTTTTAATAATAACGCGGGGGGAGCAAAGCGATGGTTGCGTTGGCGGACGATGTGATTTCACCCGAACAGGCGGTTACGCTGCACGGTTTATTCCTGCAAAGGGTGCGTCGTTCACCCGATAAAGTCGCTTATCGGTATTTCCAGCAAAACGCCTGGCGCGATGTGACCTGGCAGCAAATGCTCGGCGAAGTGGCGCGCTGGCAGGCGGCGCTGGCGGGGCTGGGTTTGCAGTGTGGCGAGCGTGTCGCCATCATGTTGCGCAATTGTCCCGCCTGGATCGCCTTCGATCAGGCAGCGATGTCGCTAGGCCTGGTCACCGTGCCGCTTTATATCGTGGATAGACCGGACAATATCGCTTACATCGTCAACGATGCAGACGTGAAAGTGTTGTTGTTCGAGACCGATGAACAATGGCAAGCCCTGCGCACGGTACGGGAGCATCTGTCCGGCGTGGTGCGGTTTGTCAGCATGGATAATCTGCCGGGGGCAGGGGAGGCGCGCCTGAAATCCATGATGGCGTTTTTGCCATCCACGGCGCAGTGTCAACCGGCTCCCGCCTGTGATACCCATGCTTTGGCCAGCATCATTTATACCTCCGGCACGACCGGCAGGCCGAAGGGGGTGATGTTAAGCCATGCCAATATGCTCAGCGATGCGCGCGCGACCCTGGATGCTTTTCCGGTAACGGAAGACGACCTGCTGCTGTCATTCCTGCCGTTGTCGCATACCTTCGAGCGCACGCTGGGCTACTACCTGACCGTGATGACCGGTGCGACTGTCGCCTTTGCGCGTTCCATTCCGTTGTTGTCGGAAGACTTGCAGACCATCCGTCCCACACTGTTGATTTCCGTGCCGCGTATTTACGAGCGGGTTTACGCCGCCATTCGCACCAAGCTGGAAGAGGGGCCGTCGGTCAAACGCAAGCTGTTCAAGCTGGCGGTGGACATCGGCTGGGCGCGTTTTGAATGCGCGCAGGGGCGAGGTCCGTGGCAGGTTTCATTTCTGCTCTGGCCGTTGCTGCAAAAACTGGTCGCGCAAAAGATACTGGACAAGCTGGGCGGCAGAATGCGCGCGGCGATCAGTGGCGGCGCGGCGTTATCACTGGAAGTCTCGCGCGTGTTCGTGGGGCTGGGCTTGCCCATCGTGCAAGGCTATGGCCTGACGGAAACCAGTCCGGTCATCACCGCCAATCATCTGGAAAACAACTTCCCGGACAGCGTAGGTCTGCCGATCAGCGGCGTACAGATAAGGCTGGGTGAGCAGAGCGAGTTGCAGACCAGAGGGCCAAACGTGATGCTGGGTTACTGGAACAATCCTCAGGCGACACGGGAAATGATTGATGCCGAAGGCTGGTTGAGTAGCGGAGACGTGGCGCATATCTCCGCTACCGGCCACGTCTACATCACCGGGCGACTCAAGGAAATCATCGTCATGTCCAATGGCGAAAAAATCCCGCCGGGCGACATGGAACTGGCCATCATGCACGACCCGCTGTTCGATCAGGTGATGATCTTCGGCGAGGCGCATCCCTATCTGGTCGCGGTTGCGGTCATCAATGCACAGGCGTGGCTGCATTTTGCGCAGGAAGTCGGCATTCGTCCCGATATGCCGGAAGCCCTCGCGGACAGCAGGGTGGAGGCCAAGGTGCTGCGCCGCATCGCGCTCAATTTGCGGGGTTTCCCGGGCTATGCCAAGGTCAACCGCGTGCTGTTGTTGCGTGAGCCGTGGAGCATAGACAACGGCTTGCTTACCCCTACGTTGAAAATCAAACGCAAGGAAGTGTCCAAGCGTTTTGCCGAGCAGATCAAGCAACTCTATGAAGGACACTAAAGTGGCAACTCCAACCACGCTGCCCGACCGTCAGCCGACCATCCGCGTGGCGGCGATGCCGTCCGATGCCAATTACACGGGCGATATTTTTGGCGGCTGGCTGATGGGGCAGGTGGACATCGCGGGCAGCATCCCCGCCGTGCATCGCGCCCGTGGGCGCGTGGTGACGGTGTCGGTGAATTCCTTTGTGTTCAAGCAACCTATTTTCGTCGGCGACGTGGTGAGTTTTTACACCCGTATCGTGAAGGTCGGTAGAAGCTCGATTACCGTGGATGTCGAGGTCTATGTGCAGCGCGACCCGGCCAATCCGGTTTGTCTCAAGGTGACAGAGGCCACGCTAACCTATGTGGCGATTGGCGAGGATCGCAGGCCGCGCGTTGTACCTGCGGAGGAATAAGCGCATTATCGCAAGGGTTGTTTTGGGCAATTATTTTACAATAACCAGGAGGGAAGAAAATCATGAATTTCAGTAAAACAATCGTGGCTTTGTCCGTGGCAAGTGCCTTGACCGTGATGTCGGGAGGCGCGGGAGCTTCGGGTTTTGCGCTGATAGAACAGAGCGCCAGCGGCATGGGTAACGCGTTTGCGGGGGGGGCGGCGGTGGCGGAAGATGCCAGCACGATCTTCTTTAATCCGGCAGGTATGTCGCGGTTGTCAGGCAAGCAAATCAGCGT
>JAVHSF010000285.1:0-3237 GCA_036172035.1 Gallionella sp.
CGTATGGCGGCATGACGCTTCCTGATCCTGGGAAAAGTTTGTCGCTTGAAGAAGTTCGCGATGTTTATGCAGCCGCTTACCCTGAACTGGTCTCTGCCTCCATTGAGGGCCCGGAAAAGAGGGGCGACAACCTGATCTACACGTTCAAAAAGGGCGTGGGGACGAAGGGGTAAATTATGGAGTCATCAGTGAGAGCAAGGTTAAAAGCCTTATCAAGGGGTGACTCCCCAATCAGGCGGGCAGGGCTAGTGATAGTCCCGCCTGCGTCTGAAGAGGAGCAATCATGCGTAATAGTATTGGTTCAACTCGTGCATTCGTCAAAAAATGCACGAAAGGAAGACCTGTTGCTGCCTCCTCCGGGGGCTTTGCCACTTGTTTTCTGACTCTGCCCTTCATTTCTCAAAACGTACCATTTCGCTCGGTGCATGAAGAGAATGACAGGAAATGGTTGCAGGCTGCCAAGTTGTGTGCCGAGCTGGTTGGGGATGATGAACTTGTTATCAACAGCAAAACGACAGCGCGCGACATCATCAGTCAATCATTATCTGCATGGGCTTCCAAGCACTGCGCAGATATTCAGGTGCTGGACAGCTTCGAGCTTCTGGCTGCGCTGGATCATGATGCGTTCGATCTGGACTACGAACAGAAGCCTGAAAAGGATCTCCTGTTAATCGGAATTCAGTCACAGCAAGCAACGCCATACATCAACGTCAAAGCGAAAGTCGAGAGGTTGGAGGCGGTGCATCCGGGACTTGGCCGAACTGCGATCAATTATGCAGAGTTGGCCGGATACCGGACGTTCACGGCGTTTACGCCGCAAGTGGCATTTCATCACGCCTCATACCTGTATTGGTATGGGACGGACAATGATGAAGATTTCGAGCAAGAACGGGACGCGTTTGGTGATGAGGATGAGATTGACGAAGGCATCTTGATGCCCAGTCAGTTTTTAGCTTCATTTCCAGACTATCTCTTAACAGGAGAAATATTGGAACGCGATGTGATTCAACGCATCGCGTCCGGTACAGACGAAGCGGGTGAAACGGCTAAGGTCATCCTGTCCATCATGGACTTGATAGACCAGGATGTCAGATTGCCTTATTCCAACAACTACTGCGGTGAGTCAGCCTTTTTCTCCTGTTATATGGGAGCCGGGGACGACATGCTTGGACGTGTGCTGGATGATTTTTATCAAAGCACCGGCGACGGCGAATGCACCGACATGTACGGAGTTGCGGAAGTCAAACTCGACAAGCGGTCATTTCTGAAATGGAAAACCGAAATGGAGAAAGGCTTTGCGCTCTACACACAACTGGATCGCCTGATGCGTTGCATCGGCGATGTTCAATAGGAGGAAGACATCATGCAAGTTCCAGCAGCATGTATATCAAGCACACAGAAGGTGTACGAGATGTCCAGTGCGATCTTGTTGTACAGGGAACGCCACGGACAGACCGTATTTGCTTCGGTGCATGACGTGAAAGTAAGCAAAGAGGGCGCGGCAACCATCGAGGCGGGCACGCCGGTTTCCAAGACGGGCCTCATGAAGATGATGCAAACGCTCGTGCCGGAGGATTACGCGCCGGCAGAGTTGTTGGGGGATCACATCCTCGCCAAAGGGAGCGACCACCTCGCGTGGTATTGCAAACCTCAAAAGCGACAGGTGTGGTTCAAAAACGATGAGCTTGGGCAAGATGTAAGCGCAACAACCGATCATCCCGGGCTGGTGTTCATCATCGGCAAGGGTCATTGGTATGTGTTCGCCGTAAAAGGCAACGAGCGCCCAACATCAGGCACGCCACTTTTTGTTTCTCCCTATCTCAATGTATGGAAGGGTGGGCATATCTGTACCGGGAATATCGAAACGCCGAAAGGCGCGATGAAGTTCAGTACGGAGGCGTGGGAAGAAGCTTTTTTCAGAAGCTACTTCACCCATCCCAACCAGCATGAAAAAGGTGCGCTGACCAAGTATCGCGGCGGGATATTCGCTCTCTGGCGTGCGTTGATGAAAGGTCGAGCATTTCCGACTAAATCATTGGTGTCGTCAGGCGAGACGCTGGGTCAGGCATTTGAAAGGACGGTGAAGCGTGGATAGCCGTGATGTTGCGCTGCAAAACGTGATGCCCACGGTGATGGTGCCACGCTACGTTGAACTGGAAGAACTGGACACGCCGGGCAATCGAATCTTGATGGCCGCAAACGGTGTCTGGCTGGAAGTTTGTCGCGCATGGCTGTATGTGCGTGTTCCGGTCGCATTACCTCCGATCATCCCGGTTCCATACGGGCTGGTACGCGAGGAGTTGCGATTCGGTTTTGGTAAGTTGCCAAGAGCAATGGTCGCTCAGTTTATCGAGCAAGCCAGAGTTCGTAGTCCAAATGAGTGTGCTGCATGGGGTGTCTGGAATCAACGGACGGGCTCGTGGACGCTGCTGATGCTCGAAGAGCGTTCAGTCGGGACCGATCATATCGAAGTCAACCTGCCCACACTGGAGGAGGACGAACATAGAGTGATAGATCTGCACTCACATGGACTGCACGATGCTTTCTTTTCCAGGGAAGACAACCAGGATGACCGAGGCGAGACAAAAATCGCCGGAGTCATTGGAAATTTAGATAAGCCAGAGGTGACAGCATCTTTTCGCCTCTGTGCGAACGGGGTGTTTCTGCCACTTTCATTTGAAAGCCCGTAAGGGCGGAAAGGAAACACATGATCCATAACATAGATTCACGCCTGCTCACGCGGGCGGTAAAGGTGGTGTTGGTCGGAGCGGGTGGCACTGGCTCGCACGTCTTGCGACGGCTGGCCAACATTCACCTCGCTATGGTCGAGCTAGGGCATCCGGCAGGTTTGGATGTCATTGTTATCGATCCAGACACTGTGTCTAAAACCAACGTGGGGCGGCAGAATTTCTGGCCATCCGATGTCGGGCAGTCGAAGGCTGAAATACTGGTCAACCGCTGCAATATGTTGATGCAAACGGGATGGGTAGCTGAAGCCGCGAAAGTCACTGACGATACGCAGTTTTCCAACCCGGACATCGTGATCGGTTGCGTCGATAACAGGAAGGGCAGGGCAGCGATACTCAAGGCGCTCAAACGCAGTGTGTATTCATCAGCCTACTACCTGGATATTGGCAATCGTGAGCATGATGGACAGGTGGTATTGGGCGAGGTCTTCGGGGCGAGCTGCAAACGGGAAAGTCGTTTGCCTCACGTTGCAGACCTCTATCCAGACAT
>JAVHSF010000286.1:0-3229 GCA_036172035.1 Gallionella sp.
CTTCAAAACGGGCGGTATCGCCGTTATAAGCCAGCAGCAGGCCGCTTTCGATTTCAAAATACCAGCCATGTAGCTGCAAACTGCCTGCGGCGAGCCGCTGAGTAATCCACGGGAAGGTAAGCAGATTTTGCAGAGAAACAAGGATGGCGCGTTTTTCGCACTCACGACTGCGTTGTTCCACGCTGGCCTGGGCGCAATCCCTTGCGACACTTAAACGCGCATCATCTACCAGTTTCACCCATTCATCCATATAGGAATGGGCGCTCGACCCACCCTCCATCAATGCCTTGATCCCGCCACAGTAGGCATGACCCAACACGATGATGTGCTGGACAGCCAGGTTGCACACCCCATATTCCAGCGCCGCGCTCGTGCCGTGATACCCCCGGTCCTGCGTTTCGTTGGGCGGAACCAGGTTGGCGACGTTGCGTATCACGAATAAATCACCCGGCTCACAATCGAAGATCAGCGCCGGATCAACCCGCGAGTCACAACACCCGACGATCAGAATTTTGGGCTGTTGGCCGTTTTCGACCAGTTGACGGTAAACAACGTCACCCCGCGCAACATGCTGTGCCCGGAAACGGGCAAAACCCGCAACCAGGGGTGAGATTGAAATCATGCGTGGCTGACCAGCCGTTGCTGCGCCTCCAGATACTTGGCAGCCGTTTTTTGCAGCACTTCAGCGGGAATGCGCGGCGCGGGCGCTTGCTTGTTCCAGCCAGATGCCTCCAGCCAGTCGCGCACGAATTGCTTGTCGAAGCTGGGCGGATTGCTGCCAACCTGATATTCCTCGGCGGGCCAGAAACGCGATGAATCTGGGGTCAACGCCTCATCTATCAAGTACAGTTTGCCCGCGTCATCCACGCCGAACTCAAACTTGGTATCGGCAATGATGATGCCTTTGCTCGCCGCATAACTGGCGGCCTCGACATACAACGCGATCGCCGCATCACTCACCTCCCTGGCACGCGCCTCGCCGAGCAATTCGATGGTTTGTGCAAAAGAAATATTCTCGTCGTGATCGCCCACCGCCGCCTTGGTGGAAGGCGTAAACAAGGGTTGCGGCAACTTTTCCGCTTCCCGCATTCCGGCGGGCAACGCGATGCCGCAGACCGAACCGGACTTGCGGTACTCTTTCCAGCCCGAACCGACCAGATAACCGCGCACTATCGCCTCGATTGGCAAGGGCTTGAGTTTCTTGGTGACGAAGGCGCGGCCATGTACCTCAGCGCGCTCGGCATCGGTCTTCACCACCGATTCAGGATCAATCCCGGTCAGGTGATTGGGAATGATGCCAGCCAGTTTTTCAAACCAGAAATTGGATACCGCTGTCAGCACGCAGCCCTTGCCGGGAATGGGATCATCCAGAATTACATCAAACGCCGAAAGGCGATCGGTCTGTACGATGAGCAGGTGATCGGCATCCACTTCATAGAGATCGCGCACTTTGCCGCGATGCAGAAATTTCAGACTGGTCAGATTGGATTCGAGTAGAGCCGACATATTTTTCCTTTTATTACTTTCAAGTTCTAATCCAGCGCGGGCAAGGTGGTGGCGGCGATTTTCTCTGCCTGCTGTTGGCGATACAGTTTCAGGCGTTCCGCCAATTGCGGGTCGTTCAAGGCAAGCATGGCAATGGCGAACAATCCGGCATTGGCCGCGCCCGCCTCGCCGATGGCAAACGTCGCCACCGGAATGCCCTTGGGCATCTGCACGGTGGATAGCAGCGAATCCATGCCTTTCAGATACTTCGACTGGATGGGAACCCCCAACACGGGCAAGGTCGTCTTGCCCGCAATCACGCCCGCCAGATGCGCCGCCCCGCCAGCACCCGCGATAAAACACTGCACGGTGCCGACTTCCTTGATGTAATCAAACAATAAATCGGGTGAGCGATGCGCGGAAATGACACGCGCGTCGTAAGCCACACCAAAGTCCTTCAGTTGCTGGGCGGCTTGCTGCATGACATCCCAGTCATTGGCACTGCCCATGATAATCGCGACTAACGGTTTGGACATCTTGCTTCCTCAAATTACAGACGTGAAAATGCCCCCATTACGGGGGCATTCGGTTAATTACGCGCCTTTATGGTAACTCACTACGCGTTCAACTTCGTTCCTGGAACCCAGGATGACTGGCACACGTTGGTGCAGACCGTTAGGTTGCAATTCCATGATGCGCTCGCGTCCGGTAGAACTGACACCGCCCGCTTGCTCGACGATGAAAGACATGGGATTGGCTTCGTACATCAAACGCAATTTACCGGCACGGGTCGGGTCTTTCTTGTCGAACGGATACATGAAGATGCCGCCGCGAGTCAGGATACGGTGAACTTCTGCCACCATGGAAGCCACCCAGCGCATATTGAAATTCTTTTCGCGTCCCCCTTCGGTACCCATGATGCATTCTTCAACGTAGCGTTGAATGGGTTCTTCCCAGTAACGACGGTTAGACATATTGATCGCAAATTCCTGCGTATCGGCTGGAATCTGCATGTTGGGGTTGGTCAGGAAGAAGTCGCCCACGTCACGATCCAGGGTAAAGCCATTCACGCCGTTACCGGTAGTCAGCACGATCATGGTGTTAGGGCCGTACAACGCATACCCGGCGCACACTTGCTTGGTGCCAGGCTGCATGAAGTCCGCTGCGGTAGGATTGGTCACGCCTTCCGGACAACGCAAAATGGAGAAAATCGTACCGACCGAGATGTTCACGTCAATATTGGAAGAACCATCCAATGGATCGAAAGTGATCAGGTATTTGCCGCGTGGATATTGCTTGGGAATTTCATAGACATCGTCCATTTCTTCCGAAGCCATACCCGCCAGGTGACCGCTCCATTCGTTGGCTTTGATAAACACTTCATTGGTGATGATGTCCAGCTTCTTCTGTGTTTCGCCTTGTACGTTTTCGCTACCGGCACTCCCCAGCACGCCGATCAGCGCGCCCTTGTTCACGTCGTGCGCAATTTGCTTGCAAGCGGAAACAATGTCGCTCAACAGGCCAGTAAATGCGCCGCTGGCATTAGGAATATGACGTTGTTCTTCGGTGATGAATTGAATCAGACTCTTGCTCATGTTTTCTCCTCGGTTATTAAAGTGAAGCAACTGCAAAAAATTAGGCTTGTGATTCTACCGCTTTTCCACCCCCAACAACGCGGCAAAGGGTTTATTTAGTTAATGAAATGGATAATTGTGGCAATTTCCGGCTTCGGCGGTCGCTGCGC
>JAVHSF010000287.1:0-3200 GCA_036172035.1 Gallionella sp.
AGACCGCATCTTACAAAGCCAAGGCTTAGGCACGCGCAAATGGTGTGCTGAATTGATTGTTGATGGCGAAGTCGCCATCAACGGACAGCCCTGTACCGACACGCGTACCCCACTTGAAACCGCAGGGCTACGCTACACCCTGTTTGGCGAGGAATGGACATACCGCGAACACGTTTATATCGCGTTACACAAGCCTGCTAACTTTGAGTGTTCGCGCAAAGCCAGCCACCACCCGGGTGTGCTGACGCTGCTGCCTGAGCAATTCACCCGCCGCGATGTACAGCCCGTGGGGCGATTAGATCACGACACCACCGGGTTTTTATTGATGTCGGATGACGGCCCGTTCATCCACAAACAATCGTCGCCCAAGCACCACGTCCCCAAGGTGTATGTCGCCACCACGCACGATGCTGTCACCCCTGCACTGATCGCCCAATTATTGGCGGGGGTGAAACTCCACGACGAGCCTGCACCCCTAGCCGCCGTGAGCTGCCAGCAAATAGGCACGCACCAAATTGAAATCGTTTTGGAGCAAGGTAAGTACCATCAAGTAAAACGCATGTTGGCCGCAGCAGACAACCATTGTACTGCGCTACATAGGTCACAAATTGGTGGTTTGAAATTAGCTGACTTAGGCATCGCCGCAGGTGCATGGTGTTATCTGGAAGCATCACACTTGGCTTTGCTCGTGCCTGACCATTAAACTCTTATCGTAAAAATGCCAATCCATCACGGGAGTTTTGCCATGCCGACACTCGCCCCCAAGCTCGATTTATTCTTTGAACGCATCGTCGCCATACCCAAAGCACGCATCTGGAAAGCGTGGACGCAGCCGCAACATCTGATGCCGTGGTTCTGCCCTTTACCGTGGAAGACCATCCAATGCGAAATTGAGTTGCGTCCTGGCGGACGTTTTTACACCGTGATGCCTTCGCCTGAAGGGGAACAATTCCCCAATGACGGTTGTTACCTGGAAGTTATCGAGAACGAACGCCTGACTTGGACGAACGCTTTGCTGCCAGGTTTTCGTCCTGTCGCTGGCATAGCACAACCCGAATCGACGGTGGACTTCAAATTCACCGCGAGCATCATGCTGGAAGACCTCGGCACAGGCACCCGCTACACCGCCATCGCGCGCCATGCCGATGAAGCGGGGCGTAATCAACATGCGGCGATGGGCTTTGAGCAAGGTTGGGGCATAGCACTCGATCAACTCGTCGCCTACGTCAAGAAGATGTGAGGCTCACATGAAAGCCGCAGCGACGACTCCAACGAACATCAACCGCCACCTCGCCACCTTCCTCGGATGAGGTGCAAGTGAAGCCCACCTGCACGCAACGACTCGAAGACCTCCCCAACATCGGCAAGTCCATCGCGGGTGATCTGCGTGCGCTCGGCATCTACACCCCCAAAGAACTCGCCATACGCGACCCACTGCAAACTTATCTCGCACTCACCGACAGCATGGGCAAACGTCACGACCCGTGCGTGTTGTACACCTTGATGGCAGCGAGGCATTATTTGGAAAGCGGTGAATCTATCGCGTGGTGGAAGTTCACCCAAGCGGGGAAAATCCTGCTTCACACAGTGAAATGAACGCGGTGGCATAAACGCGCTCGCTCGACTACAGTTTCACTTATCAACCCACTAGGAGTCTCACGATGAACTTCAACCAGTCCACTCTTGCCTTGTTCGTATTGAGTGCTTTGAACACCAGCGCATTCGCTGCCGATGAGATTCGTAGCACGCTGAACGATCAGCAATCTGTCGCGGTGACCATCTACAACGGCGACCTTGCCTTGGTGAAAGACCAGCGCAAAGTGAAGTTACAGAGCGGGCTGAACAATTTGGCTTTGCGCGATGTGTCGGCGCAGATGCGCCCCGAGACCGCGCTGTTGCGCAGCATCAGCCATGCGGGAAGTTTCAGCACATTGGAACAGAACTTCGATTTCGACTTGCTCACCCCCGAGAAACTGTTGGAGAAATATGTCGGCAAAAACGTGCTGCTGGTGAAGACCCATCCGACCACGGGGGCAGAGACAACCGAATCCGCCACCGTGCTCTCTGCTAACAACGGCGTGGTGCTCAAGATTGGCAATCGCATCGAGACCGGCATCCCAGGGCGCATCGTATATGCCGACGTTCCCTCCAATCTGCGTGACCGCCCCACCCTCGTCACTCAGCTCAACAACAAGACGGCTGCTGAACAAACGTTGGAATTGAGTTACCTCACCGCTGGCTTGGGGTGGAAGGCGGACTACGTCGCCGAGTTAAGTGCGAAAGAAGACAGCCTCGATTTATCTGGCTGGGTAACGCTCACCAACACCAGCGGTGCGACTTACAACAACGCCAAGCTGCAATTAGTGGCGGGGGATGTGAATCGTGTGCGGCAAGAGATGCCGCACATGGCGAAGGCGATGCGTGCCGAAGTGATGATGGTCGATGCCGCCGCACCGATGGCAGAAGAATCCCTGCTGGAATATCACCTCTACACACTGGATCGTCCTACCACCATCGCCGAGAACCAGACCAAGCAAGTGGCTTTACTTTCCGCCAGCGGCGTACCCGCACGTAAAGAGCTGTTGCTACGCGGCGCGGATTATTACTACAGCAGCAGCTATGGCGACCTCGGGCAAAAGATGAAGGTGAGCGTGTTCGTCGAATTCGACAACAAAGAAGCCGCCAAGATGGGCATGCCCTTACCCAAAGGCACGATGCGCGTGTACAAGAAAGATAGTCAAGGCAATGCGCAGTTCGTCGGGGAAGACCACATTGACCACACCCCGAAGAACGAGACCGTGCGTTTGAAATTAGGTGAAGCCTTTGACGTGACCGCCGACAAAAAGCAGACCGACTTCAAGACACTACCGCGTCCTGCCAAAGGCAACAGCGCATTCGAGAGTGCCTATGAAATCGTGTTGAAGAACGCCAAAAAAGAACGTGTTACCGTTACCGTGCAAGAGCCTATCCCCGCCGACTGGAAGATAGTGAGCGAGAGCCATACCAGCAGCAAAGCGAGCAGCAACACGGCAGTGTGGAAGATCGACATCCCCGCCGAAGGCAAGACGACGCTGC
Organism: Gallionella sp.; assembly: GCA_036172035.1. Lineage (GTDB taxonomy): Bacteria > Pseudomonadota > Gammaproteobacteria > Burkholderiales > Gallionellaceae > Gallionella. The sequence continues at coordinate 3,076 of JAVHSF010000287.1, forward strand.
GCTATCGCGTGCTGGTGAAATACTGATAATCGTTTGAATTTTAGCCCTGCGTGAACACTCAACCAAGAACCAGTGTTGCGACTCCAACGAACAGCTTAAGCCGCTTTTCTACGCACCACCCAACT
>JAVHSF010000288.1:0-3199 GCA_036172035.1 Gallionella sp.
TTGGCTTCCATCGCACGATAACGCAACAGCACATTTTGTCCCAACAGGGATAGCTGCGCCCCGCCCCCGCCTGTCCCACCTTTTGCGGAAAGTACCAACGCTTCACGGAAGCATTTGTTCATCGTATCCACCAACACCCACGCACGACGATAAGACATACCCATTTCGCGGGCAGCGGCTGAGATCGAACCCGTGCGTTGAATAGCTTCCAGTAAATCCGCTTTGCCCGGACCAATGGCAATTTCAGCCCCCATCAGAATACGTAATTTGGGTTTCATTCCAGCCCTTTCACTTTGTTTTGGCGTGCGCCGGACGGAACGCTTTGCACTGTTCCGGATCGCTCTCCAGCCATGCGCCTTCGATGAGGTCGATGCAATAGGGGATGGCGGGGAACACTGCGTTCAGGCAATCGTCGATGGCGGAAGGCTTGCCCGGCAGGTTGAGGATGAGACTCTTGCCACGGATGCCCGCCGTCTGCCGCGACAGGATGGCGGTGGGCACGAACTTGAGTGATGCGGTGCGCATCAGTTCGCCAAAGCCCGGCATCATCTTCTCGCACACCGCCTCGGTCGCCTCCGGCGTGACATCGCGCAGCGCGGGACCGGTTCCACCCGTGGTGACGACCAGCGAACAGCCCTCGACATCGCACAACTCGATCAGGTTTTTTTCAATCAGCGGCTGCTCATCGGGGATGACGCGCACCACCGCTTCCCATTCGCTGGTCAGCACGCGCGCGAACCACGCTTGCATCGCAGGGCCGCCTTTGTCCTCATATTCACCGCGACTGGCGCGATCCGACACCGTCACGAAACCGATACGTGCTTTCATCAACACTCCCCACCCGTTTCACTTTGAAATGCTGTGCCATCCAACAATTGCACCGTCACGTGCTCGCCTGCCGCCACGCCTTTACTATCCGCCGCAACTACCATCAAACCTTCTGCCATCGCCATCGAACGCAGGATGCCGCTGCCCTGATTGCCAGTCGGTGTCGCTACCAACTCACCCGCCTCCTTGCGCAACATCACGCGCACGAATTCGGTACGGCTGTGCTTGTGTTTCACCTCGCGCAGCAACTTGGCTGACACTGTGGCTCTGAACAAATTGCGCTGCCCCATGATGCAGCGCAACGCAGGACCGATGAATTCTTCAAAACAGACCATGCTCGACACAGGATTACCCGGGATGCCGAATACCCAAGTCAACGGGGCAACGCCGAACGCCATTGGATGTCCCGGTTTCATCGCCACACGCCAGAATTTCATCTGCACCCCCAGTGCTTCCAACGTGGGGCGCACATAGTCATGTACGCCGACTGAAGTGCCACCCGACACCAGCAACACATCGAACTGCAAGCCGCGTTGCAACAGCTCTTGCAGATGCGCGGGGTCATCACGCGCGATGCCTAACAACACGGGCGTGATGCCTAGTGCCTGCACCTGCGCCATCAAGGCGTAACTATTGGCATCGGGAATTTTGTTGGCATCGAAGGGATCGTTCAAACCTTCCAACTCGTCACCCGTGGATAGAATCGCCACACGCGGTTGGCGATACACGGAAACCTGTGCCGCTTTCACCATCGCCAACATCCCCACCACGCCCGGTGTGATCGTTGTTCCTGCCTGCAACACTACTTCGCCCGTTCGCATATTCTCGCCACGGTCACGGATGTCGTTGCGCGCTTTCACGCTGACATTGATCTGCACACGGTTAAACAAGCTCTCGCGTAGCGAGGCCGCGTCCCTCTCGCCCGCTTGCGGGAGAGAGCTAGGAGAGAGGGCTTCGGATAAAACTTGCGTATCCTCCACCCGAATCACCGCATCCGCCCCTTGTGGCACGGGTGCGCCGGTCATGATGCGCGCGCATTGCCCCGCTCCCACCACCTTGGTCGGCATGTCGCCCGCCTTGATGTCCTCGATCACTTCCAGCACGGTCGGCGCGTGCGCCACGTCCGCACTGCGAATGGCAAAACCATCCATCGCCGACACATCGTAAGGGGGTTGATCGCGATTCGCCCGCACATCCTCTGCCAACACGCGCCCCAGTGCTTGTTGCAAAGGCACAGACTCCGCGCCCAGTTGTTTCATCGCTTCGATGACGCATCGCTGCGCCGCTGCCACTGTCAAACCGTCCATCACTTCTCCATTGCCGCAGCCATATCTTGCGGCGTATCCAAATCAAAAAAACTGCGCAGTTGCGGATCAAGCACACGCAACTGCGCTTCACTCACATAGCGCACACGCCCCCGTTCGTCCTGAGTATCGTGCGAAGCACGATGTATCGAAGGATCGAACGGGAAATTTTCCAGTCTGCGCAACGCACTACGCAAACTCCTGTCCCCACTCGCCAGACTCGCGCGCATCGTCTCCAGCGCACTCGTCGCATAAAAAGCCGCCAGCGGTTGTGGATGTCCACCGATAACAGGCACGACCGCCTGATGCTGTCCGCGCCATGCTGCCAAACCCCGCACCACGTCCAGCGTCACGAACGGCATATCGCACGCCACCGCGAACACCCAACGCGTATCCACCTGCGCCATGCCCGCCACCAGTCCCGCCAAGGGGCCTGCATCCATTTGTTCATCACACACTTGTGGCAATTCCACCCCCTCACGCGGTTGCCGCACACTGACGATCACTTTCCCAAAACTCTGCTGCATCGTCGCCGTCACACGATCTAACAGACTGACCCCATCCAGCAATAGCACTGCCTTGTCCTGCCCCATGCGGCGCGAATCGCCTCCAGCGAGAATGAGTGCAGTGCAATCAGAGATCATCTCAATTATTCCGTTCGCCCTGAGCTTGTCGAAGGGTGAGAGACGTTCATGGTTCGACAGGCTCAACACGAACGGAATAAAACTTTGCAGTACCGCTCAAAATAAAATCCGCGATGCCGCTCACTGCATCAAGTCCAAAGTGAGGCAACTGCGGATACACCTCGTTCATATCGGTGACGATGGCGATCAGTTCGTCTTCGAGATTACAACGTGGCGGTTTGGCGCATTCGCGGCGCAGCACTTCGATCTTGGGGGTGGCACACAGAGAGAAACCCTCCGCCAGCACCACATCCGCCTCGCCCAAAAACCGTTCGGCCAACTGCTGTGGCTCACGTTGTACAACATCGCTAGCAACCAACTGCACCCCCCCCTGCGTCACCAACAGGCTCATCGCCGCCCCCGCTTGCGTATAACGCCAGCTAT
>JAVHSF010000289.1:0-3189 GCA_036172035.1 Gallionella sp.
GGTCACGATTATAACCGAATCCCGGTTTGGATACCGTATTGCGGGGCGTTGACGCGTGTTGCGAAATGTAAAAAAGCAGGGTTTCCCCTGCTTTTTTAATAACTCGACTCGCCGTTAGTTGCCGGGCTGCGAGTTATCAGCGCGAATTACTTCGCTGCGTCTGCCGGTGCGGCTTCGGCTGGAGCGGCTGCTTTTTTGGCATGTTTTTTGGCATGTTTTTTAACATGTTTTTTTGCGGCAGGTGCTGCAGCTTCTGCTTTGGCTGGAGCGGCGGCTTCCACTTGGCTTGCTGCTTTGGCAGGAGCAGCGTCAGCGGCAACAGCGGAGAAAGAAACGGCAGCAAAAGTCGCAGCAATCAAAGCGGATAACAGTTTGTTCATGGTAATCTCCAGATTTATTTGAAATTGACAGGTGACATCATTGTGTCGCTGCCCATAACGCGATGGACGATACTACCGTTGACAGCAACAGGATTAATTTTGGCTCCGATTCACTTCGTTGAAGAAACGGATGGTTTCTCTGGCAACCTGCTCACGGTCATTGTCCACCGTGATCATGTGGTAGCTGTTGTGCAACAGGATGGTTTCAATTTTTTTTGAGCCGAGGTGTGCCGCGATGTAGCGCGGATTGCGCGGCGAAGCGATCTCGTCTTCAACGGCGTGAATGATGATGGACGGGGCGGTGACCTTGTGTAACGACCGTTTCACGGAACGTATCATGCGTTCAGCTTCCTGTATGGCGGGCAGGTTCAACCTGCTGGCTCCGACGATAGTCGAGTCTTGGTGGCTCATTTCCCGTGCGATCCATTTACGTAATTGTTCGTTTTTTAACCCGAACGGTTCACGCTCGCGGTAGCTGTAAATATAGCGGAACGGCGTGTAGTAACCGGCGTAGCGCAGGAAGCGATACCAGGGTATGCCCCAGCCGTCGTACCATAGCGTGCTGGCAAGCAGCGTCAACGCGGAGACTTCATCGCCCAGTTCGGCAGCGATGCTCAGGGAAAGTGTAGAGCCGATACACAAGCCGCCCAGCGCAACCGTGGTGTGAGTTTGTTGCAGCGCGCGAAATTCGGCCAGCGCTATTTCGTGCCAATTCTGCCAATGGGTCACGGATCTGGGCGTGTCGCCGTGTGTAAAGCCATAACCCTTGATATGCGGTACGCGCACGGTGTAACCCGCCTGGTTCAGCCGCTTGGCCAGGGGTTGCAGTTCAGCGGGGCTGCTTTGCAGACCGTGCAGTAACAGCACCGCACGCTCTCCGCCTGTTAGTAGGATTGAGTTCATTGGTTCAATTCAAAAGTCGAGACTCTATGTGAAATACAGGGGTAACGGAGCGATTTTAACATGATACTCAGCCTGCAATCGCCTTGGCGCGCGACTCCTCCATTGCAGCACGCGTTTCAGCATTCGGCACTTTGAGTTCAATCGGCATTGCCTGTTCCGCCACCACCCGTTTTAGAAAAAGTCGCACTGCATCCGAAACAGTCAACCCCATCGCCGCAAGCGCCTCGGTTGCCTGCGCCTTGACTTCATTATCTACGCGCACATGAACCATCGTTGTTGCAGACATTCCCGGCTCCTGATTATTAAGGAGCCTCTGATTGTGTTTGGGAAACACTGATTTATTCGTCATTCCGGCGTAGGCCGGAATCCAGCGTCTTGATTAAAACAGGTTTCCGCAAAAGCGGAAACGACAAGATCGAATAAATCAGTGTTTCCTTTGTTGTATCTCAGATGAGATTTTTTGTTCTTTGGCTGGCAGCAACCCGCATCTGGCTATTTTTGATATTGATTCACCGCCCGGTTATGCGCGTCCAGATTGCTGGAGAATTTTGAGCTGCCATCGCCGCGCGCGACGAAATATAGCGCATCGGTTTTGGCGGGGTGCAGCGCGGCGTTGAGCGCATCTCGCCCGGGCAGGGAGATCGGCGTGGGCGGCAATCCGTTACGGGTGTAAGTGTTATAAGGTGTATCGCGGAGCAGGTCGCGGCGGCGCAGATTGCCGTCAAACTTGGCACCCAGTCCGTAGATCACCGCCGGATCGGTTTGCAGCATCATGCCGATGCGCAGGCGATTGGTGAACACCCCGGCAATCATGGAGCGGTCTGCGGGTGTTCCGGTCTCCTTCTCCACAAGGGAAGCCAGAACCAGCGCCTGGTAAGGCGTTTCCAGCGGCAAATCGGCATCGCGCGACAACCAGGCCGTGTTCAGATGCTGCCGCATCATGCGATAGGCCAGTTTCAATAGTTCAATATCGCTGCTGCCTGCGGCGACGTAATAGGTATCGGGGAAGAACAGCCCTTCGGGATGAGCTTCAGTCGCACCGATACGCTGCAAAATCTCGCTGTCGGACCAAGCCAGCGTGTCGTGTTTAAGATTGCGGCTGGCGTTGAGCGCGCCGCGCAACTGCCGGAAATTCCAGCCCTCGATAACCGTAAGCTGGCTCTTGCTCGCATCACCACGGGTGATGATGTCCAGCAATTCGAGCCTGGAAACGGCATGATCCAGCTGATAAACCCCAGCCTTGATTTTTTCCGCACGTCCCATCAGACGCGCAAACAGAACAAACAGGCGCGGATTTTCCAGCAATCCCTGTTCTTCGAGCTGCCGAGCCACCGTGGTCAGGCTACTGCCCTGATTCAGGGTAAATTCGACGGGCAAACCGGGTGCGGGCAATGTGCGAAAGACGTAATTTGCCACCCAGGCAAAAATAATAAATAATAATATTATCAATGCATTACGCACAGGAATCCCCGTCTGCCAGAGCCGTTCGCAAGCGCAGGGTACAACCGAAATTCAGCCATTGGCGCTGCTCGAAACGCGCTATAGGCCACAGCCCGAATACGCTGTTGCTTAAAAACACCTCGTCGGCGGCAAGCAATTCGTCCAGATTCAGCTTCCGCACCTCTACCCTCATGCCAAGGCGACCGGCATGTTCCATGACGCGGTCACGCTGTACGCCCGCCACGCCGCATAGATTCAATTCGGGGGTAATCAGGCGGTCTTGAATGACCAGAAACACATTGCTGCGCGTGCCTTCGATGACGTTGTCCTCGCCATCCAGCAACAGCCCTTCATCCACATCGGCACATTCCGCCGCTGCCAGCACATTTTCCAGCCGGTTGAGATGCTTGATGCCCGCAAGCAGCGGCTGATGCCCCAGTCGCAACTGGCAAAGACGCAAGGTTGC
>JAVHSF010000290.1:0-3184 GCA_036172035.1 Gallionella sp.
CTGGACGGCCCGGTGCGCGGCAACGGCAAGATCATCCAGGAACTGGAAGGCGTGTTCCGTGGTGCAGGCTGGAATGTCATCAAGGTAGTCTGGGGCGGTCAGTGGGATCGCCTGCTCGCCAAGGATAAGAACGGCTTGCTGCAAAAACGCATGCAGGAAGTGGTGGACGGCGAATATCAAACTTATAAATCGCGTGATGGCGCATATGTGCGCGAACATTTCTTCGGCAAATATCCAGAATTGCTGGAAATGGTCGCCGACATGTCCGACCACGAAATCTGGCGGCTGAATCGTGGCGGTCATGATCCACACAAGGTCTATGCGGCGTACGCGGCTGCGACCAAACACACCGGTCAGCCTACCGTTATTCTGGCGAAGACCGTCAAGGGTTACGGTATGGGCGAAGCGGGCGAGGCGCAGAATATCACCCACCAGCAAAAGAAAATGGCCGGACAAGTGTTGCTCCAGTTCCGCGACCGTTTCAACCTGCCACTGAACGATGAAGAAGTCGCCAGCCTGAAGTTCTACCGTCCTGCCGAAGGCAGTCAGGAAATGAAATATTTACAGGAGCGCACCGCACAAATGGGTTCGGTCCCCGCGCGCAATCCGGCCAGCGAGCCGCTGCAAATCCCCGGACTGGATGCCTTCGCCGCCTTGCTGAAAAGCACCGAAGGCCGCGAAATCTCGACCACCATGGCGTTTGTGCGGATGCTGGGGATTCTGGTCAAGGACAAGAACATCGGCAAACAAGTCGTGCCTATCGTGCCGGATGAATCGCGCACCTTCGGCATGGAAGGCATGTTCCGCCAGCTGGGGATTTTCTCGCAGGTGGGGCAGCTCTATACCCCGCAGGATGCCGACCAGCTGATGTTCTACAAGGAAGACAAGACCGGCCAGATTTTGCAGGAAGGCATCAACGAAGCGGGCGCGATGTCCTCATGGATCGCCGCCGCCACTTCCTACGCCAACCACGGCAAAGCGATGCTGCCGTTCTACATCTACTACTCGATGTTCGGTTTCCAGCGCATCGGCGATCTGGCCTGGGCGGCGGGCGACATGCGCGCGCGCGGCTTCCTGCTGGGCGGCACGGCAGGCCGCACCACGCTGAACGGCGAAGGCTTGCAGCACGAAGACGGCCACAGCCATCTGATGTCGGCGACGATACCGAATTGCGTGTCTTACGACCCGACCTTCGCCTACGAGCTGGCCGTCATCATCCATGACGGGATGCGCCGCATGTATGTCGAGCAGGAAGACGTGTTCTACTACCTCACGGTGATGAACGAGAACTACGCCCATCCCGCCATGCCGGAAGGCGCGGAAGCGAACATCATCAAGGGCATGTACTTGTTCCGCGAAGCGCAAGGCGATGAGAACAAGCCAAAGGTGCAGTTGATGGGCAGCGGCACGATCCTGCGCGAAGCGATTGCCGCAGCCGACTTGCTGGCCAACGATTTCGGCGTGGCATCTGACATCTGGAGCGTGACCAGCTTCACCGAATTGCGTCGCGACGGCATTGATTGCGAACGCTGGAACACCTTGCATCCCGAACAACAGCCGCGCTTTAGCCACGTCGAACAATGTATGGCCGACCGCGATGGCCCGGTGATCGCCGCAACCGATTACATGCGCTCGTTCGCCGACCAGATTCGCGGCTTCCTGCCCAAGAATTTCAAGGTACTGGGTACGGATGGCTTCGGTCGTTCGGATACGCGCAAAAACTTGCGACGCTTCTTTGAAGTGGATCGTTATTACATCGCGGTGACCGCACTGAAAGCCCTGGCGGATGAAGGCACGATAGATGCGTCGGAAGTCAGCCGCGCGATCAAGCTGTACAACATCAACCCCGACAAAGCCAACCCGACAACGGTTTAAGGTCAGCCCAAAAAAGATTCAAGCAAGGAGAGCCACTGTGGCAGAAATCAAACAGGTATTCGTGCCGGACATCGGCGATTACAAGGATGTCAGCGTCATTGAAGTCATGATCAAAGTCGGCGACACGGTCAACGCGGAAGACACACTGCTGACGCTGGAAACCGACAAGGCGGCGATGGATGTGCCCTCGCCCTATTCGGGCGTGGTCAAGGAACTGCATGTCGAGATCGGCAACAAAGTCTCGCAAGGCTCGCTCATCCTGGTGCTGGAAAGCGCCGACACGGCAGCCGCCGACAGCGCAGCGCCCGCACCCGCCCAGGCGGCGGTCGCTTCCGCACCGTCACAAGCCACACCGGCTGCGACTCCCGCGCCCCTTGCACAAACCCCCCCTCCCCGCCCATCGTCAGGGGACGCATCCACTTCTGCAAGCCGTGAGGGGTTGGCGCACGCCAGTCCGGCCATCCGCCGCTTGGCGCGCGAACTGGGCGTGAATCTCGCGCAAGTCAAAGGCAGCGGCGAAAAAGGCCGCGCGACCCGCGATGACGTGCAGAACTTCGTCAAGGCAGCGCTCAACGAACCGCGTGCCGCGACCGGCGGCAACGGTTTGCAGGTGCTGGACATGCCAGTGTTCGATTTCGCCCGGTTCGGCGCGATCGAAAGCAAGCCGCTATCGCGCATCCAGAAGATTTCCGGTGCCAATCTGCATCGCAACTGGGTGACGATTCCGCACGTCACGCAATTCGACGAAGCCGACATCACCGGGATGGAGGCGTTCCGCAAACAACTGGGTACCGAATACGCCAAACAGAACATCAAGATCACGCCGCTGGCCTTCATGCTCAAGGCTGCCGCTGCGGCCTTGCAGGCTTTCCCGACATTCAACGCTTCGCTGGATGCAGGCGGCGAGAATCTGATCCTCAAGCAATACATCCACATCGGCGTGGCGGTGGATACGCCAGACGGCCTGGTCGTACCGGTACTGCGCGACGTGGACAAGAAGGGCATCGTGCAACTGGCGCGCGAACTCGGCGAGATCAGCGCGAAAGCACGCGAGAAGAAAATCACCGCTGCCGACATGCAGGGTGGCTGCTTCACCATCTCCAGCCTGGGCGGCATCGGCGGCACGGCGTTCACGCCCATCATCAATGCGCCTGAAGTGGCGATCCTCGGCGTGTCGCGTTCCAGCATGAAGCCGGTGTACCAGGACGGCCAGTTCGTGCCGCGCCTGATGCTGCCGCTGTCAGTATCCTACGACCATCGCGTGATAGACGGCGCGGCGGCAGCACGCTTTACCGCCTATCTGGCAAAA
>JAVHSF010000291.1:0-4626 GCA_036172035.1 Gallionella sp.
GATGCGTTTGTTGATGTCCATGTTGGAGGCTGTCTATGTCTGGAAGGCGGATATTAACCGAATCAGGCATCGAACGCATTTTTCAGCCATTGCGCGTTGCGTCCCTGCGCATCATCCATCAGCACGACATCGAAGCGGCAAGGCGGGGTGCGCGGCAGACTGGCGAGATAGTGCTGTGCGGTGCGGATCAGGCGCTGCTGTTTGTGGGAGTCTATGCTCGCCGCCGCGCCGCCGAAATCGGCATTGCTGCGCAGTCGGACTTCGACAAAGACCAGCACACTGCCGTCCTGCATGATCAAATCAATCTCGCCAAAGCGGCTGCGGTAATTTTGTGCGATGGCTTTCAGACCCTGATGCAGCAAATATTCCGCTGCCCATCGTTCGGCCTGTGCGCCGCGATTGATCATTGTGGCAGGGTTGAATCTGTCGTTTCCGGCACGGCGGAGGGGGCAATGACTTGGCCGGGGAACATTGGCGCGGCAGACGTAACGGGTGCATCCGCCGTTTGCGCGTGACCTTGCATGAAGACTGCCGCAACCGCTTCTCGCCGGAACACGGAATGATCGAGCTGGATGCGCCCGCTTGCGCCGTCAAAAGGCAGCGCAGACAATTGATCGGCGAGCAGTATTTGCGTCAGCCGATAAGCATCCAGACCCAGCGCGTACAGGCGTTCGTTGTCTGCCGAGAGCGGCGGATTGGCGCGCGGATAAGCCATCATGGCGGGTTGCTCCGCCTGCAACAGCCAGGGCATATCAATGAAATGGATGCCGTCCAGTTCGTAGTTGATCAGTTTCTGGTCATTGCCCACAAAGATTTGCGAGGTGGCATATACCGCCAGTTCCTTTGGCAGAAAGGGGTGTATCTGCTGCGTTTTTTCGACACTGGTTGCGAAAAAAACCATGTTATCCGGCGTGGCGACGAGAGCGGCGAAAATGGCCGGGTCACCGTTGAAATCAATTTCGCGCACGATCGAGCCGCCCGAAGCTATCCATTGTTCTTCAAAAGCGAATTGCAGGCGACGGGCGAGCGATTCGTTGGCGGAAATGACGATAGCTTGTTGCAAGCCCTGTTGTCTGGCCAGTTGCGCCACCTGGCGCGCTTCCGCGTCAATCGCCATGCCAAAAAAATACAGGTTGTGAGCCGGAGCCGTTTCCAGAATGTTCAGGCTTAGGGTCGGCACGGGGAAGTTCTTTATCTCTGCCAAGGCTTTGACACCGTTACGGGTCAGCGGTCCGACCACGGCGCGCGCGCCGTTGGCCAGCGCTTCACGATAAACGGCGGAGACGCTGTTATTTTCAGCAAAGTTGCTATAGACGCGCACCGGTAGCGACTGCGGGTCAAGACTGGCCGCCGCCATAAAACCCTGTTGAACTGCACTGGCCGCCAAGCCAAAAGTCTCTGATTGCAAAGGTAATAACAGCGCGATGTGCGGGGCAATCTCGTTGTTCAAGGGCATGGCCGATTGGTTGGGCGTTACGCTGACCTTGGCGGGTGCCTGGATGGCGGAGGTGACGGGTGCGGGAATTGCGATTTTGACAGCAGGCACGGTCGTGCGCATCACTACTGGCTTCTGCACCGGGGGCTTGTACACTGGCGCGGGGGCACAAGCGTATAGTGCGCACAAAGTTGAAAGTATAAGGAGTACACGTTGCATATCGAACACCCGCAAAAGTTGGAGGCCGCATTATATGTAGTTGCCACCCCGATAGGAAATTTACGCGACATCACCCTGCGCGCGCTGGACGTGCTGGCGGGGGCGGACGTGGTCGCGGCGGAAGACACGCGCAATACTTCGCATTTGCTCAAACATCACGGCATCCACGCCAAACAACTGATCGCGGTGCATCAGCACAACGAACGCGGTGCGGCAGAAAAGCTGGCAGCGATGATTCAATCGGGTCTAAGCGTGGCCTTTGTCAGCGATGCGGGTACGCCCGCCGTCAGCGATCCCGGCGCATTGCTGGTGCAGGCGGTACTCGCCGCAGGGTTGCGCGTCATTCCGATTCCCGGATCTTCTGCGGCGGTGGCCGCCTTGTCGGCTTCGGGACTCACTGCGCCGCACTTTCTTTTTTATGGCTTTCTGCCCAACAAATCCGCCGCGCGGCGCACCGCCCTGCAAGGCTTACTGGCTCATCCCTACACGCTGGTGTTTTACGAAGCCCCGCACCGCATCGTCGAATGTATCAATGACCTGTGCGCCGTGCTGGGCGGCGAGCGGCAAATCGTGCTGGCGCGCGAAGTCACCAAGCTGTTCGAGACCATCCATGCCTGTCCATTATCCGAGGCGGAAGGTTGGCTGGAATCCGATGCCAACCAGCAGCGCGGCGAATTCGTCGTGCTGGTGTCCGGCGCATTGCCGACAGCAGGTTTTTCGGCAGAAACGCTCAATACCTTATCCCTGTTGCTGGAAGCGCTGCCGCTGAAACAGGCCGTGCAACTGGCCGCCAAAATCAGCGGCGCGAACCGCAGCGAGCTGTACCAACACGCGCTGGCGCTCAAGCAGGCCGAGGTGTGCTGAATGCGTAAATCCCCGCCCAGCAAGGCCGAGAGCGCGTTGCTGCAACCTTTCAAAGCACTTGATTTGCAACAGATTTTTATACCGGACAGCCAGCAGGAATTTGCCTCGGCAAGTGCCGATATTTTCGCGGCGGGCATCGCAGGCTTTGATACCGAATCCAGGCCGACCTTTAACAAAGGGGAGCTTAGCGATGGGCCTCATGTCGTGCAATTTGCGCTGCACGACAGGGCTTTTATCTTTCAACTCAATCGCCCTGAATGTCTGCCCTGTTTGGTCGAGCTACTGCAATCGGCAGCCGTACTCAAGGTGGGCTTCGGTCTGCAATCCGATCATGCGCATATCCGGCGCAAGCTGGGGGTGACACTTGCCGCCGTTCTGGACATGAACCCTGTTTTTCGCAAGCAAGGTTATGGGGGTTCCATCGGAGTCAGGGCGGCGGTGGCACTCGTCCTCAAGAAAAAGTTTCACAAATCCAAGCACATCACCACCTCCAACTGGGCAGCCCCGCAACTCAACGCCAAACAGCTGACTTATGCGGCGAATGATGCCTATGCCGCACTCGAAGTATTAAAGGCGCTCGACCTGCCACGCGCAGACTGGCCGGTTACGGGTTTGCCCGCCGAGCCAGGAATTTAGCCGGAGAGTCACGACGATGCTCCATAAAATACTGCCGCCGCTGATTCATGCGTTGCTGACCGATCCGGTCTGTTACGACCATGCGGTAGCAAAGCTGGAGCTGATCGAGACGCATATTTCCTGGGTACTGCTTACGGGTTCGTTTGCCTACAAGATCAAGAAGCCGGTCAATCTGGGATTTCTCGATTTCAGTACGCTGGAACTGCGCCATCAGGACTGTATGGAAGAGTTGCGCCTGAACCGGCGGCTGGCGGCGGACTATTATCTGGAGAGTGTCGCCATCACCGGCAGTCCGGTCGCACCGCGTATCAATGGTACAGGGCAACCTCTTGAATATGCTGTAAAAATGCGCCAGTTTCCGGCTGACGCGACGCTCGACAAGCTGGCGGAACGGGGCGAACTGGGTAATCAGCAGATAGACGCGCTGGCCGCGCGCCTCGCGCATTTCCATCTGGTCGAATGTGAGCGCGCCGCCGCCGACAGCCCGTGGGGTGAACCGGAGTGGGTCGCCAAGCCCGTCGCGGAAAACTTTCAGCTGCTGGCGGAGCGGCTGGATGAACCGGCGGAGCGGCAGCTTCTGGCGGACTTGCAGCACTGGTGCGATGCCGAACAGGCGCGCCTTGCGCCCTTGATGCGCGAACGCAAACTGGCTGGCCGGGTGCGCGAATGTCACGGCGACCTGCATTTGGCGAATCTGGCCTGGGTGGACGGGCATCTGGTGATCTTCGATTGCATCGAATTCAGCCCAGCCTTGCGCTGGATAGACATCATTTCCGAAGTGGCGTTCTGTTACATGGACTTGCTGCACCGCAACTTCCCGGCTTTGGCTTTCCGTTTTCTGAACGCCTGGCTGGAGGCGAGCGGCGACTATCAAGGCGTGGCGCTGCTGCGTTATTACGCCGTTTACCGCGCGCTGGTGCGCGTCAAGGTGGCGGCGTTGCGCGCCGGGCAGGGTTGCGAGGCGAGTAGCGCCGAGATGAAAGGATGCCTGCAACTGGCCGTGCAGTTATCACAAACCGACTTGCCGCAACTCTGGATTACTCACGGCCTGTCCGGCTCCGGCAAGACTACGCTCTCGCAGCACTGGCTGGAAAAATGCGGCCTGATCCGCCTGCGTTCCGATGTCGAGCGCAAACGGCTGGCAGGTTCGGGTGCGCTGGCAAAGCGTGACGGTGCGATTGGTGAGGGTCTCTACGGCCGGCAAGCCAGTCGTCGCACCTACCAGTATCTGGCGAATCTGGCGGAAGGGATTTTGGCAGCGGGCTGGCCGGTCATCGTGGATGCCGCTTTTCTGGAACGCGAACAGCGCGACCTGTTCCGCGCTCTGGCACGCCGCCTCGGCGCGAATTTTCGGATATTACACATTCAAGCCGAACCCGACACCCTGCGCGAACGCGTCAGGCAACGGCAGGCCGTAGGCAAGGATGCCTCGGAAGCCGATTTGCGCGTGCTGGAACACCAGCTTAAAACTG
>JAVHSF010000291.1:4726-14480 GCA_036172035.1 Gallionella sp.
GAACTTTCCGGCTTGCCGGAAGATGTGTTGCAGACGGCGCAGCAGGCGGCTGAAGCGGCCAACAAGACCGGCTGGCTGTTTACGCTGAAAGCGCCGTCTTATATGCCGGTGATGCAGTTCGCCGACAACCGTGCCCTGCGCGAGCAGATGTATCGTGCCTACAGCACGCGCGCCTCCGAATTCGGCAAGCCGGAATGGGACAATTCCCCGCTGATGGACGAGATCGTTCAACTGCGCGGCGAGGAGGCGCGGCTGCTGGGCTTTGCCAATTTTGGCGAGTTGTCACTGGCGGCGAAGATGGCGGAAACGCCGCAGCAGGTGGTGACGTTCATGCGCGAACTGGCGCAGCGTGCGCGGCCTTTCGCGGAAAAGGATCTGGCCGAAGTGCGCGAATTTGCGCGCAGGGAACTGGGGCTGGAAGCATTGCATTCGTGGGATTTTGGCTACGCCAGCGAGAAGCTGCGCGAGCAGCGCTACGCTTTTTCCGAGCAGGAAGTGAAGCAATACTTCCCGGAAGATGCCGTGCTGGCGGGTTTCTTCAAGCTGGTTGCAACGCTGTACGGCCTGTATGTCACTGCCTCAACCGCGCCCGTCTGGCATGATTCGGTGCGTTTCTTCGACATCCGCGACGAGCAGGATGTCCTGATCGGCCAGTTCTATCTGGATTTGTATGCCCGCAACAGCAAGCGCGGCGGAGCCTGGATGGACGACGTGATCAGCCGCCGCCGTCTGGCAGACGGCGGTATCCAGACCCCGGTTGCCTGCATGAATTGCAATTTTTCCGCACCGTTGGGCGGCAAGCCCGCCGTGTTTACCCACGACGAAGTCATCACCCTGTTTCACGAATGCGGCCACGGCCTGCACCATCTGCTCACGGAAGTGGAAGACCTGGGCGTATCCGGCATCCGTGGCGTGGAATGGGATGCGGTCGAGCTGCCCAGCCAGTTTATGGAAAACTACTGCTGGGAATGGGACGTGCTGCTGGACATGACGCGTCACGTCGAAAGTGGCGAACCGCTGCCGCGCGCCTTGTTCGACAAGATGCTGGCGGCGAAAAATTTCCAGAGCGGCTTGCAATCGCTGCGCCAGATCGAATTTTCCCTGTTCGACATGCTGATGCACAGCGATTTTGCGGCGGGCGGCGGCAAGACGATATTGCAACTGTTGGACGAAGTGCGCGCCGAGGTGGCGGTGTTGGTGCCGCCTGAATTCAACCGCTTCCCGCACAGCTTCGCGCACATTTTTGCGGGTGGCTATGCGGCGGGCTACTATAGCTACAAGTGGGCGGAAGTGTTGTCCGCCGATGCCTACAGCCTGTTTGAAGAACACGGCGTACTCAATCCCGATGTCGGCGCGCGCTTCCGCAGCGAGATCCTGGCGATGGGCGGTTCACGCCCTGCGATGCAATCCTTCACCGCGTTCCGGGGTCGCGCACCCAGCATAGACGCGCTGTTGCGGCATAACGGTCTGGTGGAAGCCGCCTGATGAAGCTGGCGACCTGGAACGTTAATTCCCTGAAAGTGCGCCTGCCGCAGGTGCTGGACTGGCTGGCGGCGAATCCCATAGACGTGCTGTGCTTGCAGGAAACCAAGCAGCAGGATGCCGATTTCCCACAGCAAGAACTGGCGGCAGCGGGCTATCACAGCGTGTTTAGCGGGCAGAAAACCTACAACGGCGTGGCGATACTGAGCCGCGAACCGGCAGGTGAGGTGCAGGTCGGCATCCCCGGTTACGCCGACGAACAAAAGCGCGTCATCGCCGCCAGCTTCGGCGAGGTGCGGGTGGTTTGCGTCTATATCCCCAACGGGCAAAGCCCCGATTCCGACAAGTATCAATACAAGCTGGGCTGGCTGGCCGCGCTGCACGACTGGCTGAAACAGGAGTTGCTGCGCTATCCGAAACTGCTGCTGCTGGGCGACTACAACATCGCGCCCGAAGACCGCGACGTGCATGACCCGGCGGCCTGGGTGGGCAGCGTGCTGGTAAGCCCGCCGGAACGCGCGGCCTTTCAGTCGTTGCTGGCGCTGGGTCTGCAAGACAGCTTCCGCCTGTTCGAGCAACCCGAAAAATCCTTCAGTTGGTGGGACTACCGCATGATGGCGTTCCGCCGCAATAGCGGCATGCGTATAGACCACATTCTGCTCAGCGACCCGCTGGCCGCACAGTGCAAGCGCTGCGTGATAGACAAAACCCCGCGCAAACTGGAGAGGCCATCGGATCACACGCCGGTGGTGGTGGAGCTGTAATTCCGATCCCCTTTCATCGGTGAAATGGCATTAGCTGCCTCGTTCTCTCGTTGTTGCCTTGTTTGAACTTAAAAATGAATGCACAGATGAGAACCGTTTACTTTCAAACAAGCGTTTGATATTCTGCGCGCTGCAATTCATTATCCGATTTAACCCGTTCGGCGCGCTGCGCGCTCAGCCTGCCGTTCTTTCAACATGGGAAGCCAGATGAACATATTGACCAAGCTGTTTGTTTCGACCCTGCTGTTGATGGCCTTGCTGAGCGGGTGCGGCAAGGGGGGGAGCAAGCCTGCCGCAGGGGGGACGGAAATGCCGCCGCCCGAGGTGGATGTGATTACCGTGGGGCGCAGCCAGGCGACGCTGACGCAGGATTTGCCGGGACGCTTGCAGGCCTATCGCACGGCGGAAGTGCGGGCGCGGGTCGAGGGCATTGTTGGCAAGCGATTGTTTGAGGAAGGTTCCGAAGTGAAGGCGGGCGCGCCGCTGTTCTACATAGACGCGCATACCTATCAGGCGACCGCCGCAGCGGCCAGAGCCGATCTGGCGGTGGCGCGGCAGACCGTGGCGCGCTACCAGCCGTTGTTGGCTATCAAGGCGGTCAGTCAGCAGGAGTTCGATTTGGCGGAGGCGCGCGTCAAGCAGGCGGAAGCCGCCCTGGCGCGTGCCGATGAGGATGTGCAAAACGCCAGCGTACCCGCCGCCATTTCCGGTCACATAGGCCGCGCGCTGGTCACCGAAGGCGCGCTGGTCGGTAAGGGCGAGCCTACCTTGATGGCGACCATCGAGCAGATAGATCCGATTTATGCCAATTTCACCCGGTCGGGCAGCGAGTTGCTGCGCCTGAAGCAGGCTCTGCGTTCTGGCAAGCTGAAGCGCGCGGCGACGACTCAGGTGGAATTGCTGCTCGAAGACGGCAGTGTCTATCCCCATAGCGGGAAAATTTTCTTCACCGATCAGGCCGTTGATCCTGCCACGGGAGCGGTGTCGTTGCGGGCTGTCTTTGCCAATCCGCAGCATGAGCTGTTGCCGGGCATGTTCGTGCGTCTGCGTTTCCCCGAGGCGCTGGCCGAAAATGTCGTGCGCGTGCCGCAGCGCGCCGTGCAGTCCAGCGCGCTGGGTCAGTTCGTGATGGTGGTGGGCGAGGAGGGCAAGGCCACGCCTGCGCCGGTCAAGACGGGCGCGATGGCGGGTATGGATTTCATTATCGAGGAGGGGTTGAAAGGCGGTGAGCAGGTGATCGTCAACGGCTTGCAAAAGGCGCGTCCGGGGACGGTGGTGAAGCCGATGCCGTGGGATGCGGACGCGCCCTTGTTGCCCGCCGCTGCGCAAAAACCGATAGAGAATAAATAGGTCGGCCATGTTCGCTAAATTTTTTATTGACCGCCCCATTTTTGCCTGGGTCATCGCGCTGATTATTTTGCTGGGCGGCGCGCTGGCATTGAAGAATCTGCCCGTTTCCCAGTATCCGTCGGTCGCCCCTCCCGCGCTCACGATTAGCGTCAATTACCCCGGCGCTTCGGCCCAGGTCATCGAGGAAACGGCGGTCGCGTTGCTCGAACAGGAAATGAACGGCATCGAGCATCTGCTGTACATGGAATCCGCGTCCGAGCTGGGGACGGGCAGTATCACGCTGACTTTCGAGGCAGGATCGAATCTCGACCTGGCTTCGGTCGAGGCGCAAAACCGCATCAAACGCGCCGAAGCGCGCCTGCCGGAAGACGTGCGTCGTTTAGGCATCGTCGTAACCAAGACGGCGCGCAATTATGTGATGTTTGTCGCGCTGTTTTCGCCCGACAAGAGCCTGAACGATGTCGCGCTGGGCAGTTATGCCACGGCGAATGTGATTGACAGCCTGCGCCGCGTGCCGGGCGTGGGCGAGGTGCTGTTGTTCGGTACCGAATATTCGATGCGGCTGTGGCTTAAGCCGGAACGGCTGCAACACTACAACGTGTCTCCCGCCGACGTGTCGGCTGCGGTGCGCGCGCAGAACTCGCAACTGGCGACGGGTGAGCTGGGGCAGTTACCGTCAGCCGCCGGGCAGGAACTCAACGCGGTGATCGTCACCCGCAGCCGCCTTTCCACCCCAGAGGAATTTGGCAACATCATCGTGCGCAGCAATCCCGATGGTTCTGCCTTGCGCGTCAAGGATGTGGCGCGCGTCGAACTGGGGGCGCAGGATTATTCGCGTGCGGCGCGCATAGATGGCAATCCGACGGCGGCGGTGGCGATACGCCTGTCGCCCGGCGCGAACGCGCTTTCTACCGTCAAGGCGGTCAACGCCAAGATGACGGAACTCGCCAAATTCTTCCCGAAATCCATAGATTGGGTCGTGCCTTACGACACCTCCAAGTTTATTGACGTGTCCATCGGCGAAGTGCTGAAGAGCCTCGCTGAAGCGTTGCTGCTGGTGGTGGGGGTGATGTTGCTGTTCCTCGGTAACTGGCGCGCCACGCTGATTCCCGCCATCGTTATCCCGATTGCCCTGGTCGGCGCGCTGGTCGGCCTGTATCTGCTGGGTTATTCGATCAACGTGCTGACGCTGTTCGCGATGGTGCTGGCGATCGGTATCGTGGTGGACGATGCCATCGTGGTAGTGGAAAACGTCGAGCGCATCATGTCCAGCGAGGGCTTGTCGCCCAGGGACGCGACGCGCCGCGCCATGGATCAGATCGTCGGCGCGATTATCGCCATCACGCTGGTGCTGATGGCGGTGTTTATTCCCATGGCGTTTTTCCCCGGTTCGACGGGTGCGATTTATCGCCAGTTTGCCGTCACGCTGGTGCTGACCATGATGTTTTCGGCATTGATGGCGCTGTCGCTGACCCCGGCGTTGTGCGCGACCTTGCTCAAGCATGAGCCGGGCAAGGAGGGGGGGGCGAGCGGCAGATTTTTCGGCGGGTTCAACCGTTTCTTTGCGCGCACCACGCAAAGTTACACCTCAAGCGTCGCCAGGATTACCCAAAAAACAGCCCGTTATCTGCTTGTTTATGCGGTGATTTTTATCGCGATGGGCTGGCTGTTCAGCAAATTGCCGGGCAGTTTCCTGCCGGAAGAAGATCAGGGCTATTTCATCAATGTGATCCAGCTACCCGCCGGGGCGACGCAGGCGCGCACGCTGCAGGTGTTGTCGCAGGTCGAGCAATACTACATGAAGCTGCCGGAAGTCGAACACGTCATCGGCGTGGCGGGGTTCTCGTTCTTCGGGCGCGGGCAGAATGCCGCTATCGCCTTCGTGCGGCTCAAGGGCTGGGATGAACGTCCCGCTGCCGACAGTGCCGCACCGGTCTTGGTGAAGAAGGCCAACATGGCGTTGTTCCGCATCAGGCAGGCGATGATTTTTGCAGTCAATCCGCCACCGATACCGGAGCTGGCGGCAGTCGGCGGTTTTGATTTTCGCTTGCAGGACAGGGGCGGCATGGGGCGCGACAAGCTGCTGGAGGCGCGCAACATGGCGCTGGGGCTGGCAGCGCAAAATCCGCTGCTGGCGGGGGTGCGTCCCGAAGGTCAGGAAGCCGGGCCGCAGCTGTTGCTGGACGTGGACAGACTCAAGGCCGAGAGCCTGGGCGTTTCCATCGCCAGTCTCAACGAGACCCTGCAATCCGCTTTGGGCGTGGCCTACATCAACGATTTTGTGCGGCAGGGGCGCATCCTGCGCGTGCAGATGCAGGCCGAAGCCGACCTGCGTCGCACGCCCGACGACATCATGAAGCTGACGGTGCGCAACAATAAAGGTGGCATGGTTCCGCTCTCGGAATTGGCCACGCCGCGCTGGGTGGTGGGCGCGCCCAAGCTGGATCGCTACAACGGGCTGGCGGCGATGAAACTTTCCGGTGGCCCTGCAGCGGGCAGGAGCAGCGGCGAGGCGGCGGCGGCGATGGAGCAGATCGCGCAAAAACTGCCGCCGGGATTCGGCTTCGAGTGGTCGGGGACATCGTTTGAAGAACGGCAGTCTGGCGCGCAAGCTCCGCTGTTGTTTGGCATCTCGCTGATCGTGGTGTTTTTGTGCCTGGCGGCGCTGTATGAAAGCTGGTCTATCCCGTTCGCCGTGCTGCTGGTAGTCCCCCTGGGCGTGTTCGGCGCGGTGCTGGCGGTGACGCTGCGCGATTTGCCCAACGACGTGTATTTCAAGGTTGGACTCATCGCCATCATCGGCTTGTCGTCAAAAAATGCCATTCTAATCATAGAGTTCGCGCGCAAGCTGCAAGATGAAGGGATGGCGCTGAGGGAAGCCACGCTGGAAGCCTGTCGGCTGCGTTTCAGGCCGATTCTGATGACCTCCATCGCGTTCGTCGTGGGGGTGTTGCCGCTGGCGATCTCCACCGGCGCGGGTGCGCAAAGCCGCCATGCGATCGGCACCGGCGTGATGGGCGGCATGATCGCAGCGACCCTGCTGGCGGTGTTCCTCGTGCCGGTGTTCTTCGTCGTGGTGCGGCGCATCTTCCCCGGTCATGCGCGCACGCAGGTCGAAAATGAGGAGGCCAATCATGAACCCGAATAATCTGTCGGTTCGTCATTCCCGCGCAGAGCCTGCCCCCGCGAAGGCGTGGGGCGGGAATCCAGCCGGGAAACAAATTCTGCAAGGCGGGCAATACAAGAATGCTGTCCCGTTGTGCGGGAATGACCGTTGTTTGATAGCCCCCATCGTTTTGTTGCTGGCAATGCTGGGCGGCTGTTCGCTTGCGCCGACCTACCAGCGTCCCGCAGCACCGATACCCGCCGACTGGCCGGCTGCCGTAAATTCATCCGCCAAAGTGGATAACGCGCGGGCGATGCCTGACTGGCAGGCCTATTTCCCGGACCCGCGTTTGCAGGCGCTGATTCTGGCTGCGCTGGAAAACAACCGTGACCTGCGCATCGCCACCGCCCGTATAGCCGAGGCGCGCGCGCAATACGGCATTCAGCAGGCCGACCGCCTGCCGAATGTAAATCTGAACGCGCAGCGCAACGCGTCACTGTCTCCGGCCAGCACCTCCTTTACCGGCAAGCCTTATCAGGCGCAACGCTACGACGTGAACGCCAGTCTGGTGTCGTTCGAGCTGGATTTCTGGGGCAGGGTGCGCAGCCTGAATGACGCTGCCCGAGCCAGCTATCTGGCGACCGAATCCGCGCAACGCGCGTTCCGTTTGTCGCTGATTGCCGACGTGGCAAACGCGTATTTGTCGGTGCTGGAGTTGCAGGAACGCAGCCGCTTGGCGGAAGCGACAACCCAGGGGCGCGCTGAAATGAAGGCGTTAATCGGCAAGCGCAGGGATGCCGGCGTGTCCGGCGATCTGGATGTCTGGCAGGCGGAAGGCGCGTATCAGGTGGCGTTCGCCGATCAGGCGAACTTGCAACGCCAACAGGCCGCCGCCGAGAATCTGCTGGTGGCGTTGATGGGGAAAATGCCCGCCGATTTGCCTGCCGGGCGCAGTCTGGCGCGGCAGGATATTCCCGCCGATTTATTTGCCGGATTGCCCAGTGAGGTGCTGCTTCAACGCCCGGACGTGCTGGCCGCCGAGCAGCGGCTGGTCGCCTCCAACGCCAACATCGGCGCGGCGCGCGCCGCCTTTTTGCCGCGCATCAGTTTGACTGGGGCTTTCGGCACGGCCAGCCGTCAGATGAGCGGCTTGTTTGGCGCGGGTAGCGATGCGTGGAATTTCCAGCCCGCACTCACGCTGCCGCTGTTCGATGCCGGAAGGAACGCCGCCAACGTGGACGTGGCTCAAGCGCGCCGCGTGATCGCGGTAGCCGAATATGAAAAGACCATCCAGCAGGCGTTTCGCGAAGTGGCCGATTTGCTGGCGGCCCGCGAAGCGCTCGCCGCCCAGCTCGTCGCGCAACAAGCCAGCACGCAGGCGCAAAACCAGCGTCTGAAACTGGTCGAGGCGCGCTATCGGGCGGGCATTGCCAACCACCTTGAGCTGCTGGATGCGCAGCGCGATGCCTACAGCGCCGGGCAAGGCGAGTTGCAAGTCCGGCGTGCCAAGCTGGCTGCGGCGACGCAACTGTACAAGGCGCTGGCCGGAGAGCGGACGGCGGACACCAAATGAATGAGGCCACTTCAAGCGAGCAGACCCGCGCGAGACTGATTGAGGCGGCGCGCGAGGTGTTCTCGCAACAGGGCTTTCAGGGCGCGACGGTGCGCGAGATATGCCGCCGCGCCGGGGCCAATGTCGCAGCGGTGAATTATCACTTCGGCAGCAAGGACGGACTGCTCGCCGAGGCGCTGAATTTCAACCAACTCAGGCTATTGCAGGCGGCCAACCTTGTTGCCGATGCTTGCCCGCTAGTGCGTTTTCGGCTGTTCATCCACGATTTCATGATGCTGCTGCTGGACGAGCATAGCGCCTCGCGCCAATGCCGCATGATGGCGCGCGAACTGGCCGACCCGACGCCCGCGCTGGACAAGATCGTGACGGAGGCCATCGCCCCGCTGCATGACTTTCTCAACCAGCTGGTGCGCGAAATCGTAGGCGACGGGATCAGCGAAGCGGAAAGGTTGCGCTGCGTGTTCAGCATCCTCGGCCAGTGTTCGTTCTACTACCACTCCGAACCGGTGCTGCGCCGCCTGCATCCCGGGTTGCGTTACCAGCGCGACGAGATCGAGGCGATCGCGCGGCATATCGCCGATTTTTCCCTTGCGGCACTTTCAGCCAAAAAGCAGGCCGATGCGGCTGGTTGAATTACAATTACGCACACTTACCCGGCGGAAAACACCATGACACAGCTTACCCTCACCCGTCCCGACGACTGGCATCTGCACCTGCGCGATGGCGACCTGATGGCCTCCGTGCTGCCCGACACCGCCCGACAATTCGCCCGCGCCATCGTCATGCCTAACCTGCGCCCGCCCGTCACGACGACCGCGCTGGCGCTGAAATATCGTCAGCGCATCCTGGCCGCCTTGCCTGCCGGTATGAAATTCGAGCCGCTGATGACGCTGTACCTCACCGACAACACCAGCGCCGAAGAGATACGCAAAGCCAAAGCGAGCGGCGCGGTTCATGCTGTGAAGCTGTATCCGGCGGGGGCTACCACCCATTCCGAGGCGGGCGTGACCGACATCCGCAAGACCTATGCCGCGCTGGAAGCCATGCAGCAATGCGGGATGCCGTTGCTGGTGCACGGCGAAGTCACCAGCCCAGACATTGACATCTTCGACCGCGAAGCCGTATTCATCGAACGCGTCATGCAGCCCTTGTTGAAAGACCTGCCCGGCCTGCGCGTGGTGTTCGAACACATCACCACCAAGGATGCCGCGCAATTCGTGATGAGCGCGCCCGTCACCCTCGCCGCCACCCTCACCCCGCAACACCTGCTCTACAACCGCAACGCCATGCTGGTCGGCGGCATCCGCCCGCACTTCTACTGCCTGCCGATACTCAAGCGCGAGACCCACCGCGCAGCCTTGCTGCAGGCTGCCACCAGCGGCAACAAAAAATTCTTCCTCGGCACCGACAGCGCGCCCCACGCCCAACACACCAAAGAGAACGCCTGCGGCTGCGCGGGTTGCTACACCGCGCATAACG
>JAVHSF010000292.1:0-3167 GCA_036172035.1 Gallionella sp.
ATGAACAAGATGATGAGTAAACGTACGCTATGAGCCACACTATTCAAATTGGCCCGCGTGAAATTGTTACGCCCTTTCGCCCCATTCCGTTGGTTGTGCCAGAAGGTATGAAGCACAACGAGTTTTTCAACAGCACGGAAAACTTAAATGATTTAGTGAACAACAATGGCTTGCTGCTCAATCCCGAAAATTTGCTGCTGTATCGCAAAGCCTTGGGTCACAGCACTGAGTTCGATTGCTCTATCATCTACAACACTTCAAAAAGCATCCTCAATCCGCTGGGTCGCCCCGTGCGCCGTACACAGGTGGCAGAGAACGTGAAGCATGTGTGGAACAGAATGAATCAGATCATCATCAACTACATGCTAGAGCAATATCCCGATCCTGAAGAAGCGTTAATTCTTGCGGGTGAAGCCAGTTTGGATGCCACTTGGCCGCTCACCTCTCCTGGGGTGCCTAGTATCCGCATGCTACATAACCACTTTGTGGTGTTCAAAAAGCAACAATTGCGCAATGCCAAGCTGGCCGACACGAACAATCCCAACCTAACCGACGGTGGTCAGAACAGTTTATTTCAAGCCTATATGCGTGCCGTGTATCGTGAATTTTTTAATCAGGCACTCAGCTTACAGATACTCAAACCCGCGCATGATGCCGACACTCGCTTGGGCTTAACAGGCTATCCGCAGGGCTTGCCCAGTTGGGAAATACAAGGGGGTGCGGATGCGCTCAAGGACATCCATTTTTGGCAAGAGTATGACGAGGTGCTAAAAGGCTTCATTGATTTTTACCGCACCTTCTTCTCGCAAGTTTCCACACACAATGCGCCCATGCTGTCGGATGTGTATTTTCCCGAGCAAGTGGAGAGCGTGCTGCTGTTCAATAATGACTTTATGAAGACCGCTAAAAAGGTGCGCGATCACTGCATCGTCGATGCGAAATACGCCAATGCCATTCGTTGGCAGCCCGCTTTCAAACAACTCATCTACCGTAATGATGAGGGGAAGTTGATTGTGACGATTAGCCAAAATTCCATCGGCAATGCCATCACTGAATTGCTCGGCGTAGTGGTAAATCGCATCCCAGATGCAGATAGTTATGCCCAGCAAGAACCTGCGCTGATTGCCCGTTTGCTTGAGGTGCGTCGCCGCCTAATTGAGGCTGATTTAGGCGAGGGCATCGCCACGGCCTATTGGCCGAATGAATGAACCTGTCAGACGGATTGCTCTTAATAACCACTACTCGCTCTGGTGCAGTGCCTTGCCAACAATCTCGCGCGTCAAATGGGGTGCAAACAACTCGATGAAGTGGTAGCCAAAGCCGCGCAGGTATTGGTTCTTGCGCATGGCGATGCGCGTTGTGCTGGCTTCAAATAGATGTCCTGCATCAATCATTTTCAAGTGTTTGTCGCGTTCTGGCACGAAGGCCATCTGTGCCACAATACCGACCCCCATACCCAACTCCACATAGGTTTTGATGACATCGGCATCAATCGCGGTGAGCGCGATGCTGGGCGTGATGCCTGCTTCGCTGAACGCTTGGTTGATCTTGTTGCGCCCCGTGAAAGCAAAGTCGTAAGTAATAAGGGGATATTGCGCGAGTTTTTTTAGTGTCAGCTTTTTTTCAAGTAACAGCGCATGTTTGGGCGGCACGACGATGCAGTGATGCCATTCATAACAGGGTAGGGTGACCAGCTCGTCATACAGCGCAAGACTTTCAGTAGCGATGCCAATATCTGCTTCGCCACTCAAAACTTGCTCGGCTATTTGGGTAGGACTACCTTGGTGCAAGCCCAACTTTACGTCGGGATAATGTTTGATAAATTCTTTGACCACGGGCGGCAAGGCATAGCGTGCTTGCGTGTGCGTGGTGGCAATGGTGAGCGCACCGCCTTGTTGATTCTTGAATTCCTGACCTACCTGTTTCAGATTGTTGGCATCCAGCAACATGCGCGCTGCCACTTCAGCAATGAGTTCACCAGGTGCAGTAAGCGCAGCCAGACGTTTGCCATTACGTACAAAAATGTCCACGCCTAATTCTTCTTCTAGCAATTTAATTTGTTTGCTGATGCCCGGTTGTGAGGTGTACAGCACCTCGGCAGCCGCCGAGATGCTCAAGTCATTCTTCACAATCTCATTTAAGTAGCGCAATTGTTGTAAGTTCATGGCGGCCTCTTCATAACGTATGGTTATAACATCCTAACATATAACTATTTAATAAAAATAAACGCATCCCCTATCATGCATACCTCATCGAAGGAGAACAACATGAATTGGCTATACACCGTTTCGGGATTTTTGGTTGGTTTGATGGTGGGTGTAACGGGCGTGGGCGGCGGCTCGCTAATGACACCCTTGCTGGTGTTGTTCTTCGGCGTATCACCCACAACCGCCGTGGGCACGGATTTGTTGTACGCCTCCCTCACCAAAAGCATGGGCGGCTGGGTACATGCGGTGAAAGGCTCAGTGGATTGGAAGGTGGTCAAGCTGTTGGCACTAGGCAGTATTCCCGCCGCTATTCTCACCATCGCCTTACTCAAAGTATTGGCACTGGATGAAAAGACGCTCCATAGCTTGGTAACCAGCGTGTTGAGTGTTGCGCTGTTAGCAACGGCAGTCACTTTGTTGTTCAAAGATGGGATCAAAAAGATCGCTCGACGCGATGACGGTACGGTGTATGAGATACATCATCGCCACTTGCCAGTAGCCACTGTCTTGACGGGCGTTGTGGTGGGTGCATTAGTTACCGTTTCATCTATTGGTGCTGGAGTGTTGGGTACGGTGGCGATTTTGTTTCTTTACCCCCGCTTGCCTGCGGTCAAGGTGGTGGGGACAGACATCGTGCATGCCGTGCCGCTGACGGCGGTCGCAGGCATGGGACACATGGCACTCGGCACAGTGGATTTTGTGTTGCTGGGTAGCTTGTTGTTGGGTTCGCTGCCCGGCATCTACATCGGTAGTCATTTGAGCGCGAAAGTACCTGAGCAGGTGTTGCGTCCCTTGTTGGCAACGATGTTGCTCATCATCGGAACGAAGATGGTTTTTTATTAAAAGTTGAAGATGGGTAAGTCGGGTTAAAACCCGACCTACCGAATAGAGACATTCGCAGTAAAGGAGGATGAAATGAGTGCAAACAAAGAGAACAAACCCAAGTCAGTGAGCTGGTTC
>JAVHSF010000293.1:0-3154 GCA_036172035.1 Gallionella sp.
CAACCACCCCCCGGTCAGCATCAGCGCGATGAGCAGCAGCACTGCCGCGTTGCCCCAACGCGCGTAGGGGGTGAGTCCCTGATAGCCTTGCGCCATGCCTTGCAGCACGGCTTGTTGATGTTGCGGCAGTTGTTGCAGGATTTTCCCGTTCGCGCCGATAAGGGAGGTCACGCCGGTATTGGTGGCGCGCAACATCATGCGTCCGGTTTCCAGCGCGCGCAGTTGCGCCATCTGGTTGTGCTGCGCGGCAGCCTGGGAGTGACCAAACCAGCCGTCGTTAGTCACGTTGACCAGCAGCGTGGCATCAGGCAGGGCATTGATAATTTCCTCGCCGAACACGTCTTCATAGCAAATGTTCACCGCGATGCGCTGCCCGGCGACGTTTAGCGGTGTCTGGTTTTCGTCACCGCGCGCCAGGTCGCCCATCGGGATATGTAGCACTTCGTTGATGATCCAGCCGAACAGGGAACGCAACGGGATGAATTCACCGAATATCACCAGATGGTGTTTGCGGTAGTGCTGTTCTTCCGCAAAGCGGTTTTCCGATGCGCCCAGCGCGAATACGCTGTTGTAATAGCCGCCCCGGTCATGCTCGAAAACGCCCACCAACATGTCGCCGTTGTTGCGCCGGGCATGGTCGCGCAGTTGGTCGAGCAAGTCCTGCGGCACTTCGTCGCGCATGACCGGAAAAGCGGTTTCCGGCAGCACGGTCAGTGTTGCCGGATTTTGCATGGACAGGCGGCGATAAGTGTCCAGCGTGTCTCCCAGCAACGCTTCCTGGAATTTTCTATCCTGCGGGATATTGCCCTGCACCAGTGTCACCGAAAAAGGTTCGCCGTAGGTTTGCGTCCAGGCAACGGTGCGCAACAGCGCGCCGCCGCCCCACAACAAAACCAGCGCCAACAGCGCGATGCGCCCGCGATTGTTCCAACGCTCGCGCCACATTACTGCCAGCAACCCCGCGCACAGCGCCGCCACCAGCGACACGCCATACACGCCGAGCAGCGGCGCATAGCCCGCCAGCGGACTGTCGGCGTGCGCGTAACCCAGCGTCAGCCAGGGGAAACCGGTGAAAATCATGCCGCGCAGCCATTCGATCAGCACCCAGACGGCGGGCATAACCAGCAGCAAGCGCAACATCGGCGTGACGCGCAAGCGCGCCGAAAAATAACCTGCCAGCGCGGTGAAAAGGGCGAGAAAAGCGGCAAACAGCAACGTGACGGGCGCGGCCAGCAACATCGGCATCCCGCCGAAATCGTGCAACGAGACATATATCCAGCTGATTCCTGCACCAAACAGCCCCAGACCGAAAGCGAAGCCCAAGCCCGCCACCTCGCGCGGCGACCCGGCGCGCGCCCACAAGACAAACACCCCCGCCAGCGCCAGCACCGGGATGAAAAACAGACCGAACGGCGCGAAGCCGAACACGCAGGCCGCCCCCGCCAACAAGGCTGAACCCCTTTCCTTATTCGATAAATCCATGCAAATATTCCGCCGTTTGGTGTGCTGCAAAACCCGCGCAGCATAACCGATTCCCCGCCTCCTCCGCCAATGCTGACAGCAATTAGGGTGCGACAATATGCCGCAGGGTTGACCACTTGCACTGCGATAGAATGGCGAAATTCAATTAAATAACACCCGAACGGAGGAAACCTCAATGCAACCTACCAAAACATTATCCATGCTGACCCTGGCACTCGCCACCCTTGCCGGCAGCAACGCAGTCTTGGCCTGCGCCTCATGCGGTCACACGCTTTCCAGGGACTGGGAAAACCAGGGCATCACCAGCAAGCAAGGCTTTTCTGCCGATTTTTCCTATGATTACCTCAACCAGAACCAGCAACGCTATGGCTCGGCAAAAGCGTCCGGTGCGCTGATTAACGGACAACTGGCAGCAGGCCAGGAAATCGAAGCGTTTACCAGGACGCAAACCCTCACCGCCTCGCTTAATTACACCGGCGAAACCTTTGGTCTCAGCATCCAACTGCCATTTTCCAACCGCACCCACGCCACCTATGGCACGAGCGCACCATTGGGTTCGTTTTACCTGCCGTCGTCCGACAGCAGCATCGGTGATGCGCGCATCATCGGTCGCTACACCGGATTCTCCAGCGAGAAAACTTCAGGTCTCATCGCCGGCATCAAATTACCGACCGGCAATACCTCCGCCAACTTCAGCGACGGTGTCACGCCAGTGGATGCGGGTTTGCAAATCGG
The DNA here is from genome assembly GCA_036172035.1 of Gallionella sp. Classification (GTDB taxonomy): domain Bacteria; phylum Pseudomonadota; class Gammaproteobacteria; order Burkholderiales; family Gallionellaceae; genus Gallionella. Next base: position 2,218 of record JAVHSF010000293.1, read on the forward strand.
CACGGGTTCAACCGACCTTATTTTTGGTGGGTTTACCTCAGGGTCTATTGATAAATTCGGCTGGTTTGCTCAGGGAACCGTGCAACACGCCATCGCTACCGATGTCGTATCAGGCGGAGACTACCGTCCCGGCGATGCTTATTCGTTCAACACCGGCATACGTTATGCGGAATTCGGTGCCAAGGTTACGCCGATGCTGCAACTGAACCTCATCAAACGCCAGGCGGATAGCGGCTTATTGACCGTACCGACCGACCCTGTGACGGGCGTTCCTATCAGCGGCGGCACATTGGCCTACCTCGCACCCGGCGTATCCGTGCGCGTGGGCGGCGGCACCTCGGTGTATGGTTTCGTACAGTTGCCGGTTTACCAATCCGTCAACTCACTACAGCTCACGCCGCAATACACATTGACGCTGGGTGTGCGACAATCTTTCGAGTAAACATTCTGAAAGCCAGCTCCTGTGAAAACTGCCGCCCCGCTCTCCCGCCGAACCCTGTTCGCCGCGCTACTGTTACTCTGCTCGCTCGGTTGCCAGGCGGGCGAATGGTCGCTCAAGGATACGGCGGGGGTACGTTATAGTTTGTCCGGGCTACAAGGACACTGGGTGCTGGTCAACTTCTGGGCGCCCTGGTGTCCATCCTGCATTGAGGAAATGCCGGAACTGGAAGCGTTACAAAAGCAGCATCAGGACATGCAGGTAATCGGCGTTGCGGTGATGTACAAAACGCGCCGTGAAGTCACCGACATGATGCGAAGCCAGGCTATTTCCTACCCCATCGTATTCGGCAACGAAGACACCGCCAGCGATTTTGGCGGGATGACCGGCATACCGACGAGTTTTCTGTACTCACCGGCCGGCAAGCTCGTCGGTCGTTATGAAGGTCAGCTGAAAATAAATGAAGTTGAACAGGCCATGGCGCAAAAATAAAGTAAG
>JAVHSF010000294.1:0-3128 GCA_036172035.1 Gallionella sp.
ATGACCACCCTCATCAAAACCGACACTAAACTAGGCGAAGGCGCGGAGGCGCAAGCGGGACAAACTGTTATCGTGCATTACACCGGCTGGCTGTATGACGAAGCAGCGCCCGACAACAAGGGTGCGAAGTTCGACAGTTCGCTCGACCGCAACGAGCCATTCGATTTTCCGCTCGGCGCGGGACGCGTCATCAAGGGTTGGGACGAGGGCGTGGCAGGCATGAAGGAAGGCGGCAGCCGCACGCTGACCATCCCGTCAGAAATGGGCTATGGCGCGCGCGGGGCGGGTGCGGACATCCCGCCGAACGCGAGGCTGGTATTCGACGTGAAGCTGCTCAAGGTGATTCGCACCGAGATGGTGGACACCAGAATGGGCGAGGGCGCGGAGGCGCAACCCGGACAGCAGGTGACAGTACACTATACCGGCTGGCTGCTGGATAAGAAGTCGCCAGACAACAAGGGCATCAAATTCGACAGTTCGCGCGACCGTGCCGAGCCGTTTGCGTTTCCGCTGGGCATGGGTCATGTCATTCAGGGTTGGGACATCGGCGTTGCTGGCATGAAAGTGGGTGGTAGCCGCACCCTCACCATCCCGCCGGAGATGGGCTACGGACGGCGCGGCGCAGGTGGCGTGATTCCGCCGAATGCCACGCTGGTGTTTGAAGTGGAGTTGCTCGGCATCAACTAGGTTTGCCGGCTTTTCAGTCTGCTCACATCTCCGGGTGTCATGATGCCCGGCTCAACTTTTCACAATGAGGTATCCATGAAACTGATCTCCAAACTGTCGCTGGCCCTGCTGTTGTCCGCAGGGTTCGTATCCACCGCCTGCTCCGGGCATGTCGCGCCACCCGCGCCCGCCACTGCGAGCAGCACTGTGACCGAACTGGTCAAGAAAGATATAAAACTTGGCGAGGGCGCACTGGCTAGGGGCGGCGAAAAAGTGGCTGTGCATTACACCGGTTGGCTGTATGACGAGGCTGCGCCCGAACACAAGGGACTGAAATTCGACAGTTCGCGTGATCGCGGAGAGCCGTTTGATTTCCCGCTGGGCGCAGGCCGGGTCATCAAGGGTTGGGATATCGGGGTCGAAGGCATGAGAGTCGGCGGGCAGCGCACTTTGCTCATTCCGGCGAACCTGGGCTATGGCGCGCGGGGTGCGGGCGGGGTGATCCCGCCCAATGCGACGCTGGTGTTCGATGTGGAATTGCTGGGCGTTAATTGACGAAAAACGACTGATGAAACGACTAGCCATCCCACTACGCAACCAGAAATCGGTTGCGTAGTGGTTGGTTATGCGCTCGCTACGTTTTCCGAAGTTTCATAATGCGATTGAGTGGAATGCCCGAATCATGAATCTGATTGCAAATCCTTTGTTGGTTACCGCGCTGATGCTGGCGGTGTCCAACCTGTTCATGACCTTTGCCTGGTATGGACATCTGAAGAACCTCGCAACTTCGCCCTGGTATGTGGCGGCGCTGGTGAGCTGGGGCATCGCGCTGTTTGAGTATCTATTACAAGTCCCCGCCAACCGCATCGGTTACACTGCGTTGAATCTCGGACAACTCAAGATTTTGCAGGAAGTCATCACCCTGCTGGTGTTCGTCCCGTTCGCGGTGTATTACATGAACCAGCCCTTGAAGCTGGATTACCTGTACGCCGCGCTGTGCCTGATGGGCGCGGTTTATTTTATTTTTCGTACCTAAACCATGAGCAAACCTAAACACATTCACATCCTCGGCATCTGCGGCACTTTCATGGGCGGCATCGCGGCCATCGCCAAACAGGCCGGCTATCGCGTGACGGGCTGCGATGCCAACGTCTATCCGCCGATGAGTACGCAACTGGAAGCGCAGGGCATCGAGCTGATCGAAGGCTTTGGCGTGGAACAGTTGGCACTCAATCCTGATGTGTTCGTCATCGGCAACGTGGTAACGCGCGGCAACCCGTTGATGGAAGCAATCCTCAACCGCAACCTGCCCTATGTCTCCGGTCCGCAATGGCTGGCCGAAACCCTGCTGCGCGACAAGTGGGTGCTGGGCGTGGCGGGTACACACGGCAAGACCACCACCAGTTCGATGCTGGCGTGGATACTGGAACACGCCGGACTCAATCCCGGCTTTCTGATCGGCGGCGTGCCAGAGAATTTCGGTGTCTCGGCGCGCCTGAGCGGGCGAGGGGAAGGAGGGGGGGGGTCGCCGTTCTTTGTCATCGAGGCCGACGAATACGACACCGCCTTCTTCGACAAACGCTCCAAATTCGTGCATTACCGCCCGCGCACCGTGATCCTCAACAATCTGGAGTTCGACCACGCCGACATCTTCGCCGACCTGGCCGCCATCGAGACGCAGTTCCATCATCTGGTGCGCACCGTGCCGGGCAACGGCCTGATCGTCTGCAATGGCCGCGAGGACTCGCTGCAGCGCGTACTCCAACGCGGCTGCTGGACGCCGGTGGAACAGTTTTCCTCCCCTCGCCCGCTGGCGGGAGAGGGGCTGGGGGAGAGGGGCTGGCAGATTGACGCAGATAACAACGTGACGCTTAACGAAAAACTGCAAGGCACACTGCACTGGGACTTGCTGGGCGAACATAACCGCATGAACGCGCTGGCCGCCCTGGCCGCCGCGCGCCATGCCGGTGTGCCGCTGGCACTCGGACTGGAAGCGCTGAGCTTATTCAGAAACGTGAAACGTCGCATGGAGGTGAAAGGTGTGGTCAACGGCATCACTGTTTACGACGACTTCGCCCACCACCCGACCGCGATAGAAACCACCGTTGCCGGACTGCGCAGCAAAGTAGGGGCAGCGCGGATTCTGGCAGTACTCGAACCGCGCTCCAACACCATGAAGCTGGGGGTGATGAAGGCGGCACTCCCGAGCAGCCTGAAACAGGCGGACAAGGTGTTCTGTTATTCGGGAAACCTGGGCTGGGATGCAAACGAAGCACTTGCCCCCCTGGGGAACCAGGTCATCGTGAAAGAAGACCTCAACGAACTGATCAGCGCCATCGCCGCCGAAGCAAAATCAGGCGATAGCATTCTGGTGATGAGCAACGGCGGCTTCGGCGGGATACACGACAAACTGCTGAAAAAATTGGCGTAGTAGCTTAAATGGCGCACGACTGCCTGCTTTC
>JAVHSF010000295.1:0-3125 GCA_036172035.1 Gallionella sp.
GCGGTAATTTGAACGCGATGGAAATCGAAAATTTGATGGACATCGAAATTGAAACGCATCATCACGAGGCACTTGTGCCTTCCCATTGCATTGCCAAGCTGGGGGATGGGATGCCCGCCTTTGGTATTGTGGCTGCGGTGATGGGGGTGGTGCACACTATGGAGTCAGTCGGGATGCCGCCTGCCGAGTTAGGTATCTTGATTGCTCACGCGCTAGTGGGGACTTTCTTAGGGATTTTGTTGGCGTATGGTTTTGTTGGTCCCCTGGCTGGAACGTTGGAGCAAAAGGCTGAAGAAAGTACCAAAATGTTCCAAACGGTACGCGTGACCTTATTGGCCAACTTGAATGGTTATGCGCCCGCCATGGCGGTGGAATTTGGTCGTAAAGTGCTGAATTCGACTGAACGCCCCACCTTCGCCGAGCTGGAAGAACATGTTAAACAAAAACGCTAATTCATCCGACCAATCTTCGTATTGACTGAGCATCGTGCACTCAACAAAGTAATGAGTTATGGCAGAAGATAAAAACAAACGTCCGATTGTAATCAAGCGCATTAAAAAGGTTGCGGCGGGCGCGCATGGCGGCGCATGGAAAATTGCTTATGCCGACTTTGTGACGGCGATGATGGCGTTCTTCCTCTTGATGTGGCTGCTTGGGTCAACCGCGAAAGGCGACTTGGAAGGGATTGCAGAGTATTTCAAAACGCCGCTTAAAGTGGCTCTGATGGGTGGCACGGGAAGCGGCGATAGCTCTAGCATCATCAAGGGCGGTGGGCAAGATTTAACCCGCCGTGAAGGGCAAGTTAAAAAAGGTGATGTGGCAGAAACCAAAAAAGTAATCGACATTAAAGCAGCTCAAGCCGAGTTTGAGCGCACCGAAAAACTCAAAGAAAAGCAAAAGCTCAAAGAACTTAAAGAGACCATCGAAAAGGCCATTGAGAACAACATCAAGCTGCAAAAATTTAAGAGCCAGATTCTGCTAGACCTCACCACCGAAGGCTTGCGTATCCAAATTGTGGATGAGCAAAATCGCCCCATGTTCCAAAGCGGGCGCGCACAGCTTGAGCCTTACACCAAAGACATCTTGCATGAGATAGGCAAAACGCTTAACGATGTGCCTAACAAAATTAGCATTTCAGGGCATACCGATGCTGCGCTATATGGTTCTGGCGATCGGGGTTATAGCAATTGGGAGCTATCGGCGGATCGTGCCAATGCCTCCCGACGCGAGCTGATACTGGGTGGTTTAGCGGATGAGAAAATCGTGCGCGTAGTGGGGTTGTCTTCGGCGGTGTTATTCAACAAAGATGAGCCGCTCAGCCCGATCAATCGGCGTATTAGCCTCATCGTGATGAACAAAAAAGCTGAAGAAGCCGCCAAGCACGATGGCGGTGAAGTAAAGGTGGATGCTGAAGCGGGCGATGAAGCTATCGCGGACACTATCAAAGACAAGGTCGAAGCCATGCCCGCAGCTGCTTCACCCCCAGCGCACTAAGCCCAAGCTCACTCGGTAAATCAACCCGTTGCCCTGTCAAATCGCGCGCAATACTTTCCACTAGTCAGAGGTAGGTCGGGTTAGCAGGGGCATCGCGTAACCTGACATCCCTCAAAGCCAGCCGAATTTGTTGGCTTACCTCGTCGGGTTGCGCTGCGCTAACCCGACCTACCAATATCCTCTCGTAGATCAGCCTAAAAACAGCAGTTGGACTATGAAGCCCCCTTCGATACGCCCGCTGCGCGGGTTACTCAGAGCGAACGGACTCTCACCCCAAGCGGTGACCGCTCCGTTCGTGCTGAGTAGCGCGGTTTCATGCGCGTATCGAAGCATGAATAGCGTGGCAACTGCGTTTTCTAAGTTAAATCGGACTCCCGAGCCCCCAGCATTTTTTCCATTCTTTCGTCCACCTCAGAACCTCGCCTACGCACCTGTAGGAATTGCGCCTACAAATCCCGCTAACCCGCGAATTGATGGGTTTTATTCGTGTTATTCCCCTAAAGAAAATCGCATCTGTGCCGTTACAGTTCAATACCGAAAAGTTTTGCGCGCGGTATTTTCAGGAGAAGACTAAAAATGAATACATGGTGGGGTGCGCTGTCACTTAAAAACAAAATTCAGTTACCGATACAACTCATCTTGTTAATCGTGATGATAGTTGCACAACGCGTGGTATTGGATAAATACCAGCAGGGGGTGCTCGACGGGGCGCGCAAAGAAGCCCTAGTGTCCGCTGATGGTGTGCTTAACGGACTGAATATGCTGATGCTCAATGGCATCATCAGCCAAGAAGATCAGCGTGCGCTGTACATCAAAAAAATGGGCATGTCGGACAAAGTGCTGGAGTTGCGCGTGATGCGTAACAAACCGGTGCAAGACCAGTTCGGCCCAGGGATGCCCTCGGAACAACCTACTGATGCGCTCGATAAAGCCGCTTTGCAAAGCGCGCAGGTGCAAACCTATGTGCATGGCGAAGCGGGCAAACAAAGTCTGCGTGTGGTGGTGCCTTTTATTGCCCACAAAGAATTTCGCGGCACTAACTGCTTGATGTGCCACATGGTTCCTGAAGGTACGGTGAATGGTGCCGCAAGCATTACCCTCGATTTGAAAGAAGAATTTGCCGCGATACAAAAAGCCAACTATTGGCTGTGGGGTGCGCAATTCGTTTTGCAATTATTTTTGTACTTTGTCATCGGCTGGTTAATTAGCTTTATGACCCGTCCTGCGCGTGAGTTGCAATTGGCGATGCAGGCCATGAAAAGCAGTGGGGATCTTTCCCAGCGTGTGACGGTAAAAAGTCGTGACGAAATCGGACAAACCTCACAAGCCTTTAATGACCTAGCGCAAAGCTTCCAGGTGATTGTGAGTCAAGTGGAAGGGCAGGCAGAGCAAGTCAACAGCACCGCGCATCGCTTGACCGAAAATGCGGCAAAAATGGAGCAAGGCTCGCGACAACAAAACGATGCGGCGGCTACCGCGTCCAGTGCGGTGGGGCAGGTGAGTGCTGGCATCAGCAATGTGGCAGAGAGTGCCCATCAAGTTGCAAAACTATCCGAAGACAGCGCAGAACGGGCGCAACAGGGGCAGCGCAGCCTGAATGAAATGATGGAAGAATTGCAGCAGGTGGAAAC
>JAVHSF010000296.1:0-14368 GCA_036172035.1 Gallionella sp.
TCGCCCAGCAGATATTTGGCCATTTCCACCACGATGTAGTCCGAGGTCGTGCCGCTGTCGTCGTTGTAGCGTTCCAGCCCCTGCTGACAGGCCGGGCAGGAGGTGAGGATTTTGATGTCGCCGCTAAAACCGTCGGCGCGCAGCGCGTCCGCGCCTTTCTTCATTTCTTCCTCCTTACGGAAACGCACCTGGGTGGCGATGTGCGGCTGCCCCACGCCGAACGTGCCGGACTCGCCGCAGCAGCGTTCGTTAATGGGTACGTGGGTCGCCATCAAGGTGTCCACCACTTTTTGCGTCTGGTAGGTTTTCATTGGCGAATGGCAAGGCTCGTGGTACATGTAGCGCGTGCCTGCTACGCCTGTCAGTTTGACGTTCTTCTCTAAAAGGTATTCGTGGATGTCCAGCAAGCGGCAGCCGGGAAAAATTTTCTCGAACTGGTATTTTTGCAACTGATCCATGCAGGTGCCGCACGATACGATGACTGTTTTTATATTCAAATAATTCAACGTGTTAGCGACGCGATGGAACAGCACGCGGTTGTCGGTGGTGATTTGCGCTGCCTTGTCGCCCAGACCGGAAGCGTTTTGCGGATAGCCGCAGCATAGATAGCCGGGCGGCAGCACGGTAATCGCGCCGGTTTCATACAGCATCGCCTGAGTCGCCAGACCCACCTGACCAAACAGCCGTTCCGAACCGCAGCCGGGGAAGTAGAACACCGCCTCGCTGTCTTCGCTGACACGGTTGGGGTTGCGAATAATCGGAATGACGCTGTTGTCTTCGATGTCCAGCAAGGCGCGCGAAGTCTTCTTGGGCAGATTGCCCGGCATCGGCTTGTTGACGAAGTGGATGATGCGCGCCTGTATCGTCGGTTTGCCCACCGTTGCGGGCGGATGAGCGACCTGCTGCCTGAACAGCCCCAGCCGCTTGGCAAGCTGGTAGCCCAGGCGCTGTGCCTGGTACGCCCATTCGATCATCACGCGGCGCATCAGCTTGATGGTGAGCGGGTCGGTGCTGTTCAGATAGAGCATGGAAGTGGCGGTGACGGGGTTGAATTTCTTCTTGCCCTGCTTGCGCAGGAAGTTGCGCATCGCCATCGAGACATCGCCGAAATCAATGTTGACCGGACACGGGTTCAGGCACTTGTGGCAGACGGTGCAGTGGTCGGCGACATCGTTGAATTCGTCGAAATGCTGGATGGAAATGCCGCGCCGCGTCTGCTCTTCGTATAAAAACGCCTCGATCAGCAAGGACGTAGCGAGGATTTTGTTGCGCGGCGAATACAGCAAATTGGCGCGCGGCACATGGGTGGTGCAGACCGGTTTGCACTTGCCGCAACGCAGGCAGTCCTTGATCGAATCGGCAATTTCGCCCAGCTCACTCTTTTCCAGAATCAGGCTTTCCAGCTCCATCAGGTTGAAGCTGGGGGTGTAGGCGCGCGCCAGATTGCTGCCGGGAAGCAATTTCCCCTTGTTGAAACGGCCTTCCGGATCCACCCTTTGCTTATAGGCGACGAACGGGGCGATTTCCTTTTCGTCCAGATAGTCGAACTTGGTAATGCCGATGCCGTGTTCGCCGGAAATCACGCCGCCCAGGTCTTTCGCCAGCTGCATGATGCGATCCACTGCCCGGTTGGCCTGTTGCAGCATCTCGTAGTTGTCCGAGTTTACCGGAATGTTGGTGTGTACGTTGCCATCCCCTGCGTGCATATGCAGCGCCACGAACACGCGGCTTTTCAGCACCGTTTGGTGGAGTGCGTTGCACTGCTCCAAGATGGGCTGATAGGTACTGCCGCTGAAAATGTGGCGTAGCGGTTCGCGCAGCTCCTGCTTCCACGAGGCGCGCAGGGTGTGATCCTGAAGCGCCTGCAAGACAGTCTTATCCGCTTGCGGGGAGGGTCCTGCGAGGGGGGGCAAGCCGATATGGTGAGAGGCGTATTCCGCGAGCGGCGCGTCGAGATTGTCTCTGAGCCACTCCCAGCGTTCGCGCACTTCTACCAGCAAATGCTGCGCATCCTCGGCGCGGTTGCCCAGCAACTCGGCATCGCCCAGCTGTTTGTCGTCTTGGTAATACAGCGGCAAGTCACCCGCGAAACATTCGTCAAGCGCATCCAACAGTTTGATTTTATTGGATAAAGATAGCTCGATGTTGATGCGCTCGACCCCGTCGCAGTAGTCGCCCATGCGCGGTAGCGGGATGACCACGTCCTCGTTTATCTTGAAGGCGTTGGTGTGTTTGGCGATGGCGGCGGTGCGCGCGCGATCCAGCCAGAATTTCTTGCGCGCCTCGGCGGATACGGCGATAAAACCTTCGCCGTGGCGCAGATTCGCCATGCGCACGATTTCCGATGCCGCCACCGCCGCCGCATCCGCGTCGTCGCTCACCACGTCGGCCACCAGCACCATCTTGGGGCGCGTGCCGCGTTTGGATTTGGTGGCATAACCCACCGCTTTCAGGTAGCGTTCGTCCAGATGTTCCAGTCCCGCGAGCAGGGCGCGCGCCTCCCCGCTTCCCACTTCCGACTTCCCACTCCCCAAGTAATTGGTGATCTCGACGATGGCAGGTACGGCTTCGTGCACCTGGCCGAAAAACTCCAGACACACGGTGCGGGTGTGGGCGTGGGCGCGGTGCAGGATGAAGCGCGCCGAGGTGATGATGCCGTCGCAGCCTTCCTTCTGGATGCCGGGCAATCCCGACAAAAATTTGTCGGTCACGTCCTTGCCCAGTCCCGCCTTGCGGAACGCACTGCCCGGTATCGTCAAAATTTCCGTTGCGCCATGCGCTGTCTTGCCGTCCATTGCAAAACGGTTGATGCGGAAACTGGCGCTGGCGATGTCGTGGATTTTGCCCAGGTTGTGATCCAGACGCTCGATTTCCATCCACAGCCCGTCGGGCGTGACCATGCGCCACGAGGCCAGGTTGTCCAGCGCCGTCCCCCATAGCACGGCCTTCTTGCCGCCCGCGTTCATGGAAACATTGCCGCCGATACATGAGGCATCGGCAGAAGTCGGATCCACCGCGAACACCAGATTATTGCGTTCTGCCGCTTCCATCACGCGCCTTGTTACCACGCCCGCGCCGCAATGAATGGTGGCGTAAGGCTCGGTCAACCCGGGCAGGACGGTCTGTTCGACGGCGGAAATGGCATCCAGTTTTTCGGTGTTGATGACTGCCGAGAATTTGTCCAGCAGCACCGCGCCGCCGGTATAACCCGTGCCGCCGCCGCGCGGCACGATGGTCAGTTTGAGTTTGATACAGGCGCGCACCAGCGCGGCGATTTCGGCTTCCGTGTCGGGATGCAGCACCACGAACGGATATTCCACGCGCCAGTCGGTCGCATCCGTCACATGTGAAACGCGCGCCAACCCGTCGAACTGGATGTTGTCTTTACGGGTGATGCGCGACAATTCGCGCGTGGCGCGACGGCGCAGCGTCAGGGTTTGCTCGAATTCGTCGGCGAATTGGTTCACCGCGCAACGCGCGAGTTCCAGCAGCCGTTTTACCATCAGATTGCCCTGGCGGCGTTCTTCGATGCCATCCAGTCTATGATGCAGCGCGTCTATCAGTGTCCCGCGCCGTTTGTTGTTGCCCAGCAGGTCGTCTTGCAGGTACGGATTGCGCGTCACCACCCAGATGTCGCCCAACACTTCGTAGAGCATTTGCGCGGAACGCCCTGTGCGCCGCTCGCCACGCAGGGTGTTGATGATCTCCCAGCCTTCATCGCCCAGCAGGCGCAGGACGATTTCCTTGTCGGAAAACGAGGTGTAGTTGTAGGGGATTTCTCGTAAACGCACGGTCATGATGTTCCTTGAGCGCAGCGCCCATCAAGCATATCGGGCGCTGCACGGGCTAATATTGATCTGGCGCGCATTTTACCTGATTGTGGCGCGCGGCTCGACCTTGATGATATTGGGGATAAAATAGCGCCTCATTATGGACGATCTTTCTGACAATTCGATGGCTCGCGTGTTCTTTGCACTGTGGCCAAACGATGCCGAACGCAGTGTACTGGCTGCCTGGCAGGCGGTACTCAAACCGGCGTGCGGCGGGCGTTTGATGCGCGCGGATAGCCTGCATCTCACGCTGGTTTTTCTGGGCAATATTCCGTGCGCACGGCTGGAAGCCTTGCAACTTGCCGCCCAGGAAGTGGGTGCGGGAGGATTTGATCTTTGCCTGGATGAAGCGCGTTATTGGCAACACAACCATATCTTGTATACTGCGCCCGGCGTTGTGCCGCGACCGTTGGCGTGGCTGGTGTGCGAGCTGGAACAAGCCTTGCGCCGGCATCAGTTCGAGTTTGAACAACGCGCTTATCAGCCGCATCTGACCCTGTTGCGCAATGCCCGTTGCGGTAATGCATCGTTGGCCGCGCCGCCGCCCGTATCCTGGAAAATCCGCGATTTTGTATTGCTGCAATCCGCGCCACACCACGGTGTACCGGCTTACCGGGTGTTGGCGCGTTTTCCCCTTGCAGAGGTTGGGTGAGTGATGAATAACTATTTGAAATTTATAGGGTATGTGGCGGTTCAGGGAGGTGCGCTGTGCGCGCCGCCGGCTTATGCCGCAACGCATACCGGAACGGATGCCTTTGCGGAATGCGCGCAGCATTTTCCAAACGACCCTGCCGAACGCCTGAAATGCTTCGATAACGCGCTGGCCATGCCGGTTGCGGCTACCTTGCCGGGCAAGCTGTTCAATGCCGTACCCGTTCGGCCAGAACTTGAAGCGGTAGCGCCGTCAGCGGGCATGTCAGAGTCTGTTGTTCCCGGTGCTGGTGTTGCTGCTGTCAGGCGCACTTATCTGACGCGGGTATGGAATCTGGATAATCGCCCCAATCGTGATCAAAGCAGTCTGGACAGGCTGCAATTGCATCGGCAGAATTATCTGATCATACGAAAAAGCAGCAGTCCGAATATTTTTCCGACTTCCCCGGGAATAGGCAACGCGGGAACCAGGGTGAATAACATTGACGCGCTGGAGGCCAAATTCCGCCTGAGTTTCAAGACCAGTATGTACACCAGCACCGACCTGGATTGGTGGGGAATCAGGACTTTTCGTCTGTGGGGCGCGTATACCCAGCAATCCAGCTGGCAGGTGTTCAACACGCGCAATTCATCGCCGTTCCGTGAAACCAACTACGAGCCGGAGTTGATTGCGGCGTTTGCCACCGGTAATGAAACGGGATGGAAGCTGCTCAATCTGGGGTTGGCTCATCAGTCGAATGGCCGTGCCAATCCCGAGTCGCGCAGCTGGAATCGCGTGTATCTGCAAGGTGGCTGGGAGTGGGATAACACTTCGTTGCTGGCGCGCGCCTGGTGGCGCGTTCCCGAGAACGTCCTGAAGGACGACAATCCCGACATCGTCCACTATATTGGACGCGCTGAAGCGGTGGTTCGCTGGGAGCCGGACGATAAGTCGCAGGCGCTTTCTGTGTTGTTGCGCAACAATCTGAATATAGGCAACAACACCAGCTTCGTGCAGGCCGACTGGTCAATGCCGGTCGCCTTGGGTACGGCGGCGCGCATGTATGCACAATTCACCAGTGGTTACGGTGAAAGTCTGATTGATTACAATCATCGCCAGAACACGTTTGGTCTGGGTTTTTCATTTAGAGAGTGGTAACTATGCCGAATCAACCCCCATCGCATTATCAACGCATCGGCGGCGCGGAAAAAGTCCGTGAGCTGGTGCGGCGTTTCTATGAGCTGATGGACGTGCTGCCGGAGGCCTACGCTATCCGCAAGTTGCACGCCGAGGATTTGCAAAGCGCCAATGACAAGCTGTTCATGTTTCTTTCCGGCTGGATGGGCGGGCCGCAGCTATTTGTTGCAGCCTACGGTCATCCCATGCTGCGCCGCCGTCATCTGCCCTTTGCTATAGGCGACGCGGAGCGTGACCAGTGGCTGCTGTGCATGAATCAGGCGTTAAACGAGGTGGTGGAAGAGGCTGCCTTGCGTCTGGAATTGTCGGCAGCGTTCGGCAAAGTTGCCGACCATATGCGCAATCGGGCAGGTTGAACCGCCTAATTGACGCGAATGCCTGCCACTGGCGATGGCAAGACAGAAACCGCTATCCGTTCTGCCATTTCTGGGATAATCCGGACTACCGCAACCATGAAGCACTGAAAAACCGACATGATCCATAGCGATAACCTCACCGCCGAACCGCGTTTGACCACGCCCGCCGTCGCCTCCAAACAGGAGGAGGCGCTGGAGCGCGCGCTGCGCCCCAGGCAGATGGACGAATACGTCGGTCAGGAGAAAATCCGCGAGCAACTGGAAATTTTCATTCAGGCGGCGAAGCAGCGCAAAGAGCCGCTCGACCATGTGCTGCTGTTCGGTCCGCCGGGTTTGGGCAAGACCACGCTGGCGCAGATTATCGCGCGCGAAATGGGCGTGAACCTGCGCCACACGTCAGGTCCGGTGCTGGAACGTGCGGGCGATCTGGCGGCGCTGCTGACCAATCTTGAACCGAACGATGTGTTGTTCATAGATGAGATACATCGCCTCTCTCCCGTGGTGGAGGAGATTCTCTATCCCGCGCTGGAGGATTACCAGATAGACATCATGATTGGCGAAGGTCCTGCGGCGCGCTCGGTGAAGCTGGACTTGCCGCCGTTCACACTGGTGGGCGCGACTACCCGCGCCGGGATGCTGACCAACCCGTTGCGCGACCGCTTCGGCATCGTCTCGCGACTGGAGTTTTATACTCCTGAAGAATTGCAGCGCATCGTGATGCGCTCCTCCGGCCTGCTGGAAATGAACCTGTCGCATGAGGGCGCGCTGGAAATCGCCAAGCGTTCGCGCGGCACGCCGCGCATCGCCAACCGCCTGCTGCGCCGGGTGCGCGATTACGCCGACGTGAAGGCGCAGGGGGATGCGACGCGCACCGTGGCGGATGCGGCGCTGACCATGCTGGACGTGGATTCGCAAGGGCTGGACGTGATGGACAGGAAGCTGCTTTCGACCATCATCGAGAAATTCATGGGCGGGCCGGTCGGCGTGGACAACCTCGCCGCCGCGATCGGCGAAGAGCGCGACACCATCGAAGATGTGCTGGAGCCGTATCTTATCCAGCAGGGTTACCTGCAACGCACGCCGCGCGGCCGCATCGCCACCGCCATCGCCTACCGCCATTTTGGCCTGGCGGTGAAGACCGAATCGTTCAACGGAGATTTGCTGGATGACTAAGCACAAGATTTTTAGCTGGCCAGTCAGGGTGTATTTTCAGGACACGGATGCGGGCGGCGTGGTGTATCACGCCAGCTATGTGAACTTTATGGAGCGCGCGCGGACTGAGTGGCTGCGCACTTTCGGCTATAGCAATGCCGATTTGATGAAAGCGTTTGGCATGGTGTTCGTGGTGCGTTCGATAAAGCTGGATTATCTGCGGCCCGCGCTGCTGGACGACCTGCTGGAGGTTACCGCGCAAGTCAAGGACATCGGGCGCAGCCGTGTCACTTTGTTGCAAACCGTGCGGCGCGGCGACGTGCTGTTGACCGAGGCGGAGGTGCATCTGGTTTGCGTGTCGCTGGAAGGTTTCAAGCCGGTCAGCGTGCCGGAAGTGTTAAAGTCGCAGTGGAAACAATAGTGCGGAATAATTAGGGGAAAGTGTCTATGGAAGTGACTCAGGATTTGTCGTTTGTCCATCTGATCAGCAATGCCAGCGTGCTGGTGCAAATGGTGATGGGGCTGTTGCTGCTGGTGTCGTTGCTGTCGTGGTGGTACATCTTTATCAAACTGTTTGCCATTCGTCGCGAAAAACGCCTGACCAGCGAGTTTGAGGAATTGTTCTGGCGCAATTCCAACCTGAACGAGCTGTACAAGCAATCCAGCAATGCGGCGCGCGCCGATCAGGGCGCGCTGGAGCGCATCTTTGCCGCCGGATTCGTCGAGTTCGTCAAGCTGAAAAAACAGCATGGCATGGATAGCAGCGCGGTGATGGACGGCACGCGCCGGGCGATGCGCGCGACTTATCAGCGCGAAATGGACAAGCTGGAAGCGCATCTGGCGTTTCTCGCTTCGGTCGGTTCGGTCAGCCCATATGTGGGGCTGTTCGGCACGGTGTGGGGCATCATGAACGCGTTTCGCGGGCTGGCGAATGTCGGCCAGGCGACCCTGGCGCACGTTGCACCCGGCATCGCCGAGGCACTGGTCGCCACCGCGATGGGACTGTTCGCGGCGATTCCGGCGGTGCTGGCTTACAACCGCTATGCACACGACATAGACCGACTGGCGACGCGCTTCGAGAGTTTCAGCGAAGAGTTTTCCAATATCTTGCAGCGCCAGCCATGAGAAATACCTCTGAAACCCTACTGCGCGGGCGGCTGGCTTCGTTGCTCGTTGCTCGCTCTGTCGCCTACCTGCGCGGTATGTCTCGGTCGCTGTGCGACTCGCGCCTTGCCAACCATCCCGCTCGCTACGGTTTTGAGAGGTATTGATGAGATCCAACCGTCGCTCCAAAACCAAGCTGATGAATGACATCAACGTCGTGCCTTACATAGACGTGATGCTGGTGTTGCTGGTGATTTTCATGGTGACCGCGCCGATGATGAATCCGGGGCAGGTGGATTTGCCGCAGGTGAGCAAGTCGTCCACGCCTGCCCCGGCACCGCTGGAGGTCATCATCAAACGGGATAATTCGCTGGCGTTGCGCGACCATGGCAAGGGAGACGGGGAAAGTCGCGTGTCGCGCGATGAACTGGTCTCCATACTCAAATCCAGGCAGGCAGGTCAGTCTGAACAGGCGGTGGTGATTTCCGCCGATAAAAGCGTGCGCTATGAGGAAGTCATCAACGTGATGGACGTGCTGCAACAGCAACACATCAAAAAAGTCGGTCTGTTGACGCAAGCCAAAAAATGAACGCGGCAGTCTATCCAGAACCCTATAAACTTCCGGCGGGCATCCTCGCTTTAGCCGTGCATGGCGCGTTTTTTGCGCTGATGTATTTTGGTTTTTCCTGGCAGACGCAACCGCCGGAAGTGATGAGCGTTGAGCTGTGGCAAAGTTTGCCTGAATCTGTTCCCGAGCGTGTTCCCGCGCCACCGGTAAAGGTCAAAGTCGAAGAAATATCGCCGCCGCCTGCCAAGCTGGAGGAAGCCGTCAAGCCCGACATCGTCATTCCCGGGAAAAAGCCGATACCCCAGCCGGAAGTGGTCAAGCCGCCCGAGAAGATGCCCGAGAAGACACCCGCAGTAAAACCCAGGCCGGAAGTAAAAAAGCTGCCCGTTCAGCCCGCCAAACCTTCTGTATCTGAGTTGACCGCTGCGCGGGAAAAAGCGTCGGCTGACAAACAGGCAGCGCGTGATAAAGCCGCACAAGAGGCCGCGACGGGGCGGGTGGTGGATGAATATATCAGCAAGATTTCCGGCAAGGTCAAACGTAATATCGTCATGCCGCCGGATGTTGCAGACAATGCGCGCGCCGAATTTTTGGTGACCTTGTTGCCTGGCGGCAGGGTGATGGAGGTCAAGCTGAAGAAGTCCAGCGGCAATACCGCTTATGACAATGCGGTGGAGCGTGCGATTCTGAAGTCTGACCCCTTGCCCTTGCCCCCCGATGCGGGGCTGTTTAATCGTTTTCGTGAATTGAATCTGGGGTTTCAGCCAGTTGAATAAGAAAGGTTTTTGTATGTTGAAATTATGTTCCGGTGCATTGGGTTTGTTGATGCTGGCGAGTGCATTGACAGCCAGCGCCGCATTGAATATTGAAATTATCGGTGCGGGCGAGCAGCAAATTCCGGTTTCCATCGTGCCTTTCGGCGGGGATGCAAAGCTGGGGGCGGAGATCAGCGAGGTGGTGTCCGGCGATTTGCAGCGTAGCGGTCTGTTCCGTCTGGTTGACCCTTTGGGCAAGTCTCCCCATGAGTCTGCTGAGGTGAATTACGCCGATTGGCGGGTGCGCGGCACGGAGGCGCTGGCAATCGGGACGGTGGGCGCGCAAGCTAACGGTCGCATCGAAGCGCGTTTTCGTTTGCTGGATGTCATCAAGCAGACCGAGCTGGTGGGGCAGGCGGTGTCGGCAGGGGAGGGTCAACTGCGCGCCGTCGGCCACCGCGTCGCCGATTTGATCTACGAAAAACTGACCGGCATCAAAGGCGTGTTTAGTACGCGGATCGCCTATGTGAACCGGCAGGGGCGGCAGTTCAGCCTGATTGTGGCGGATAGCGACGGGTATAACGAACAGGTCGTGCTGTCGCAGCATGAACCCATCATGTCTCCCGCCTGGTCGCCGGATGGCAGCCACCTCGCTTATGTGAGCTT
Source organism: Gallionella sp. (assembly GCA_036172035.1). Lineage (GTDB taxonomy): Bacteria > Pseudomonadota > Gammaproteobacteria > Burkholderiales > Gallionellaceae > Gallionella. The sequence goes on from JAVHSF010000296.1 coordinate 10,260, forward strand.
CGAGACCGGCCACGCTGCGGTGTTTGTGCAATCGCTGTATACCAATCAACGCAAGCTGCTGGCAGATTTTCGCGGCAGCAACAGCGCGCCTGCCTGGTCGCCGGACGGCAAACAGTTGGCGGTGGTGTTGACGCGCGATGGCAGCTCGAAAATTTATCTGATGCGTCCTGACGGCGGTGACTTGCACCGTATCAGTGGCAATGGGGGCGGCATTGATACCGAGCCCAACTTTTCGCCCGATGGACTATCGTTGTTGTTTACTTCGGACCGGGGCGGCAGCGCACAGATTTATCAGATGCCGGTTGAAGGTGGTGCGGCACGGCGCCTGACGTTTGGTGGCGGAACCAGTTATTCCCCGCGCTACAGTCCCGATGGCAAGTCTTTCGTGTTCACCCACCTGAATGGCGGTAAATTTTATATTTCCATGCAGGACTTTCAGACCGGGCAAATGGAAATGTTGAGCGAGGGTGGCTGGGAGAAAAAACCCACTTTTGCGCCCAACGGCAAGCTCATCCTGTTTGCCAGCGAGGCGCGCGGTCGTGGTATATTGGCGACCGTTTCCAGTGACGGTCGTGTCAAGCAGCATATGTTTACGCAAAGCGGCGATGCGCGCGAGCCTGTATGGGGACCTGCTCAATAATTTAACTATATGAATAAAAAGGAAATTGTCATGAAGAAAATCGTTATCAGTATCGTGTTGCTGAATTTGCTTGCCGCCTGTGCCAGCCAGAAACCGCAAGAAACCGCAGCTGCCCCTGCTGCCCCTGCCTCTGCCGCAGTAACGGTCGCTCCTGCGGCATCTGCGCAAACATATGATGATGCATTGAATGATCCGCAAAGCATTCTTGCCAAGCGTAGTGTGTATTACCCGTTTGACGTTTCTGACGTGTCGGCTGCCGACAAGCCAGTCGTTCAGGCTCATGGCGAGTATTTGAGCAAGCATGCCGCCCGCACTGTGCGTCTGGAAGGCAATTGCGACGAACGCGGCAGCAATGAATACAACCTGGCACTGGGTCAACGTCGCGCCGATGGCGTACAAAAAATGCTGGAACTGGGCGGTGCAAAAGCCAGTCAGTTGAACAGCGTTAGCTATGGTGAAGAAAAGCCAGTCGGTTCGGCTCATGACGAGGCTTCCTGGGCGAAAAATCGCCGTACCGATATCAACTACGCAAAATAAGAAGTCAATAATGAAGCTACGCGCCTTGATTTTGCTGGGTTTATGTTTTGCCGTTCCCGCGCAGGCGGGGTTGTTTTCGGACGACGATGCGCGCAAACAAATCCAGGAAGTCGGGGCGCGTGTGCTTACACTGGAAGAACAGGGTAAGCAACAGACCAAAGCCATTTTTGATCTGCAAGGGCAGATAGATGCATTGAACGGTGAAATCCGTAAATTACTCGGTCAAAATGAAGAACTCGCGCACGGCTTGCAGGATGCCGAGAAGCGCGAAAAAGATTTTTATGTGGATTTGGATACGCGTTTGCGGCATTTGGAACCCACAGAAGTTGCAGCTCCTACCGGCAGCACAGCCGTTGCTGCAGATGTTGATTCCGACGATCCGGCTGCGCAGAATCGCGCCATTGAAGCGGCATATGAACAGTCAAAATCCGCTAACTATGCGGATGCGGCCAAGGCATACCAAACGTTTCTCCACAATTATCCCGATTCGGTACATGCGGCAAACGCCCGCTATTGGCTGGGCAATGCCCAGTTTGCCTTGAATGACTACAAGGCTGCTTTGGTGACTTATCGGGCATTGCTCAAGGCTGAACCCAATACGCCCAAAGCGCCGGATGTGATGTTAAATATTGCCGGTTGCCAGCAGGAATTAAAGGCGCTGGCAGCGAGCAAGGCAACCCTCAAACAGCTTATCGCCAAATATCCCGACAGTGCCGCCGCCGCCAAAGCGCAACAACTGCTCGCTGTCGTCAAGTAGTCGTCCATGACCGAATCAGCCTTGCAAGCGCAGCTGCGCATCAGCGAAATATTTTTCTCCCTGCAAGGCGAAACCCGCCGCATCGGGTTGCCTACCGTGTTTGTCCGGCTGACGGGGTGTCCGTTGCGTTGCGGCTATTGCGACACCGCATATGCCTTTACGGGCGGACAAAATAAATCCCTGGCGGAAATTCTCCTTCAAGTCGCCCAATCTGCGCCACGCTACGTCACCGTTACCGGCGGTGAACCGTTGGCGCAAAAAAATTGTCTGCCCTTGCTGACAGCCTTGTGCGATGCAGGTTATGAGGTGTCTCTGGAAACCAGCGGCGCACTGGATATCGGCGGGGTGGATGCGCGGGTGATGCGGGTGGTGGACATCAAGACCCCCGCCTCCGGAGAAGTTACCAGGAATCGCTGGGAAAATTTGCCCCTGCTGACGCAACAGGACGAGCTAAAATTCGTGCTGTGCAATGAAGCCGATTATCGGTGGGCAAAGCAAATCCTGGAGGATATGCAGCTTGCCGACAAGTGCGAGGTGACATTTTCGCCCGCGCAAGGGGCGCTGGATGCCACGCGATTGGCGGACTGGATATTGCGCGATCATTTGCCGGTGCGCTTTCAGGTGCAGTTGCACAAAATTTTATGGAACAATGAAGCAGGCCACTAATGAACGAGGATTCGGTGAAAAACGCTGTCGTATTGTTGTCGGGCGGACTGGATTCGGCCACGGTGCTGGCGATGGCGCGCGCCGATGGGTATGTATGCTACGCGTTGAGCGTGGATTACGGACAACGCCACCATTCCGAGCTGGATGCCGCGCAGCGTATCGCCAGGAAGCTGGGCGCGCATGAGCATCGGATCATCAATATTGACCTGACGGCTTTCGGCGGATCTGCGCTGACCGATAACGCTATCGCCGTGCCGCAACACGAATCTACCGGGATTCCGTTGACCTATGTGCCAGCCCGCAACACCATCATGTTATCGTTGGCGCTGGCCTGGGCCGAGGTGTTACACGCGCAGGATATTTTTATTGGCGTGAACGCGGTGGATTATTCCGGCTATCCAGACTGTCGCCCAGCCTTCATCGAAGCGTTTGAACGCATGGGTAATCTCGCTACTCAGGCGGCGATAGAAGGCCATCCGCTCACCTTGCATGCGCCGTTGCTGCACCTGTCCAAGGCGGAAATCATCCGTCAGGGAAACAAGCTCGGTGTGGATTATGCGGCCACCGTGTCCTGTTATCAGGCCGACGCGCAAGGCCGCGCTTGCGGGCTTTGCGACTCTTGCCGGCTGCGCCGTGCAGGCTTCGAGGCGGCTGGCGCAGTTGATCCCACGCGTTACCGCAACGCGCCTGATTCGTTCAATAACTAGAAGTCCGACAGACTCCTGGGGAAGCGCTGATTTATTCGGTTTTGTCGTTCCCGCGAAGGCAGGAACCCAGTCAGATAAAGGCACTGGATACCGGCCTACGCCGGTATGACGAATAAATCAGTGTTTCCCTGGGCGTAGCCAATGTCGTGCGTCAGGTTGCGCGCCAAACCGGACAATTTGTGAATTAAGTTGAGCTTATTGGCCGTTCTCGATTGACAGGGCGCGCTCATTGCGTATAATTCGCCCTCCTTTGCAGGGTCGGTAGCTCAGCCGGTAGAGCAGCGGACTTTTAATCCGTTGGTCGCGAGTTCGAATCTCGCCCGACCCACCATCAGCAAACGAACCGGTTTTTTGTAGTAATTTGTATCAAATGCCGCTTTAGCTCAGTTGGTAGAGCAACCGCCTTGTAAGCGGTAGGTCGACAGTTCGAGTCCGTCAAGCGGCACCAATCAAAACAATGGCTTACAGAAATGTAGGCCTTTGTCGTTTCTGGAGTTCTATTTTTATGTCACCAGTATGTCACCACATTTTTTAAATCCCGTGCCAGTTCAACCGCAGCCACATATAAAAAGCGCGACCTTTTAATTGCCACATGGCAACTTCATCCCGAAGTGCTTGGGGGTGTTAAGGTGTTCACGGCGCATTTCAACCGGCGACACTCCCGGTAAGGCAATATAAAATTCTGCGTCTTGCGTGTTCATCCTTTTGGTTCCTTTTAGCCTCCTTCATAAAGAACACCCCGTCAGACCGGTGAAGGTGTCCGGCTTTTCGTCCGCTAAAACTAGGCGGGGGTAAACACGGT
>JAVHSF010000297.1:0-3098 GCA_036172035.1 Gallionella sp.
CCGTGGCTGTAAAGCCACTAAAGCGGCAACAGCCACGCTCTCGTTACGCCTTGCCCAACTTGCAAAAACCGCACACTTCAACCCGCCCAACTGCGGTTCCCAGGAAGCTATCCATAAAAACCAAAAACCGGCTTGCGTAGCCGGTTTTTGGAAGTTCACTTGCAGATTGAACGCAACCTGCCTTACAGACTGCCCATCCTGGGCAGTTCGCCCACCAACGGCGCCACATAATCAAGCCACGCCTGAGTCACATCGTTGCCCGCCGCATTGATGTATTCATCTTTCATCTCGGTAGCCACGCGCGCCACTGTTGATAAAGGCGTGATAAAGCATTCACTGTTGTATGGCACGCTGCTCAGGCGGCGGATTGCGACCGAGCCGGGCTGTCCGGTGGTGGCGGCATGGTTCACCGCATAATCGCCCACGGCACGGGCTTCCCGGGCATCCACTTCGGAAATGATAGCGGGGAAGGAGCGTTGCAAGTAACCAAAGGTATCGGCGCGCACGCGCACTTTTTCCCCGGGGAAAGCCTCTTTGACCAGGGCTGCCAGCGCATCGCCCAGTGCACCGCTGCCGGACAACTGGATATTGCCGTGCGAGTCGCGTTCGCCGCTGGTGGCGATCGGGTTGCCGTCCTTGTCGGCGATCCCTTCAGAGGCGGCGATCACGCAACGGCCATATTTCGCCACCGCATCGCGCACGTCTTGCTGGAACGATGCCACGTTAAACACGCGTTCCGGCAAATAAATCAGGTGCGGGCCGTCGTCTGCGGCCTGACGCGCCAGCGCCGAGGCAGCGGTCAAAAATCCGGCGCTACGCCCCATCACCACGTTGACCTTAATGCCGGACAAGGCGCGGTTGTCGCGATCATCTCCCATAAAAGCCAGTGCCACAAAACGCGCGGCGGAGGCAAAGCCGGGACAATGGTCAGTAACGCGCAGGTCGTTATCTATGGTCTTGGGAATGTGTACGGTACAAAAATCGTAATTCGCTTCCTTGGCCATTTCGGCGATGATGTGCGCGGTTTCGGCGGAATCGTTGCCGCCGATGTAGAAGAAAAAGCGCACGTCGTTCTTCTTGAACACCTCGAAGACTTTTTCGCATTCCGCCTTGCCGGGTTTCAGGCGCACCGAACCCAGTGCCGCCGCTGGCGTGGTCGCGACCAGCTCAAGCTGTTCGAGGCTTTGTGTGGTGAGATCAATGAAATCTTCTTTCATGATGCCGGCGATGCCGTGGTGCGCGCCGAGGATGCCCGTGATATTGGCTTGCTTGCGTGCCGCCAGCACGGCGCCGACCAGCGACTGGTTGATAACAGCGGTAGGCCCGCCCGATTGACCGATGACCATCTTGCCGATAAGTTGCTTTGTCATATCACTATCTCCTTGAGTAAAGTTGCGGCATTTTACCTGAACGGGCATGGCAATAATGCGGCACTCGCTGAAATAATTGCCACTCCCGTTTCCTCTCCCCAGTCCTCCGATGGAACAACCAGACCCGCAAGCGGACGAGTCGCCGCCTATCCCGCAAGCGGGAGGGGAGCAAAGCCAGACAAACGATTCGCTACGCGAATTTCACAGCAATTCGACCCTGCGACATCGCCCTGCATCGCTTATAATTACGCGAACTTTTTCGCAACCTTAATTTTCAACCTTCATTCCCCCCTCAAGTCAAGGAGACACCATGAGCCTGTTAAATGTCCGTCCCGGTAACAACCTGCCCCACGAATGCAATGTCATCGTTGAAATCCCCAAACATGCCGATCCAGTCAAATACGAAGTAGACAAGTCTTCCGGCGTGCTGGTGGTGGATCGCTTCATCGGCTCGTTGATGCGCTACCCCTGCAACTACGGTTTCATCCCTGAGACTATCGCCGACGATGGCGATCCTGTTGACGTGCTGGTCGTTACCCCGTTCCCTATCGTACACGGCGCAATCATCCCCTGCCGTCCGGTAGGCGTGCTGATGATGTCTGACGAAGGTGGCGACGATGCCAAAATCATCGCCGTCCCGACCGACAAACTGACCCCGCTGTATCACAAGGTACTCACTTACCAGGATTTGCCGGAAATCACCCTGGAACAGGTCAAACACTTCTTTGAACTCTACAAGGCACTCGAACCCGGCAAATGGGTCAAGATACGCGGCTGGGAAGGAATCGAATCCGCCCATAGGGAAATCACCAACGGCCTGGCCGCTTACCAAAAAGAAAAAGCGGCCAAATGATGGCGGCGCAAATCATAGACGGCAAGGCGATTGCCCAACAGGTGCGCGCCGAATGGAAACTGCGTGCCGACGCGCTGAAAGCTCGCGGTATCACGCCCGGCATGGCGGTGATCATCGTAGGCAACGACCCGGCCTCCAAGGTATATGTCGCCGGCAAGGTAAGAGCCTGCGCCGAACTGGGATTGCATTCGATCCACGTCGAGCTGCCTGAAAACACCAGCGAAGCCGACCTGCTGGCCAAAATCAACGAATTGAACAACGATCCGAAGATACACGGCCTGCTGGTGCAACTGCCGCTGCCCAAACATCTAAACGCGCACAAAGTCATTGAGGCGATCAATCCTGACAAGGATGTGGACGGCTTCCATGAAAAAAATATCGGCGCGCTGGTGACGGGCGAGACCCCCTTCCCTTCCTGTACGCCTTACGGTGTGATGGTGATGCTGGAAAAGACCGGCATCGAGATTGAAGGCAAACACGCCGTGGTAGTCGGGCGCAGCAACATCGTCGGCAAGCCGATGGCACTGTTGCTGCTGCACAAAAACGCCACCGTGACCATCTGCACCTCGCGCACGGTGGATTTGGCCAAACACACCCGGGATGCCGATATTCTGGTCGCGGCGGTGGGTCGCCCCAACTTCATCACTGGGGACATGGTCAAGCCGGGTGCTGTGGTGATAGACGTGGGCATCAACCGCACCGCCGACGGCAAGCTGGTCGGCGACGTGGACTTTGCCAGCGTCAGCCGGGTGGCGGGTTACATTACCCCGGTTCCCGGTGGCGTGGGTCCCATGACCATCACCATGCTGGTCGCCAACACCGTGCGCGCCGCAGAAAGGTTGTCCGGTTCAGGCAGGTAACTCCCGCAGGGGTGT